>NZ_JBHTLK010000182.1:3075-14809 GCF_042678885.1 Saccharothrix hoggarensis | reverse complement strand
CCTTCGCCACCGCGTCACGGCCCTTCGAGCACGCCGCCCGCGCCGCCGTCGTCCCGCAGGCCCGCGCGCCGGCCCGACGACGACGATGACGACTTCGGGCAGTCCTTCCTTTCCTAA
Source organism: Saccharothrix hoggarensis (assembly GCF_042678885.1). Lineage (GTDB taxonomy): Bacteria > Actinomycetota > Actinomycetes > Mycobacteriales > Pseudonocardiaceae > Actinosynnema > Actinosynnema hoggarensis. The sequence goes on along the minus strand of NZ_JBHTLK010000182.1, from coordinate 14,692 downwards.
CCAGCCTTCCAGGGGGATCGCATGGCCGGCTTCGAGATCGTCGCGGACACGCTCGACGCGCACAGCAAGCAGCTGGACGACCTGGGCTCGCGGTTGCAGGGCGCGGTGGACGCGGCGAAGACCGTCAGCATGCCCACCGACGCGTACGGCATCATCTGCCAGCCGTTCCGGATGATGCTGGACCCGGTCGAGCAGTGGGGCCTGGACGCGCTGCAGGGCGCCGTCGAGGCGATGGAGGCCGCGGGCCGGTCGGTGAAGGACACCGTCAACCAGTACCGCGAGATGGAAGACGCCATCCGGGACAGCTTCCGGACCGGCGGCTGACCGGCGGGGGCTCGCCCAACCGGACCACGCGCGCGGGTCGCGGCCGTTAAGATCAGCCACACCGCGCCGGGGGAGCCAAAGGGGTGTTCGACGCATGAGCCAGCCAGCCACACCGCTGACCGAGCAGGAGCAGAACCAGCTCGTCAAGCAGATCGGCCGGGCCATGCTCCCCGCCCTGCCCCCCGGCTGGCAGCGGGTCCGGGCCGAGTACCGGGCCGCGGGCAGGCACATCGAGGTGGACCTGGCGTTCGCGGGCCCCGACGGCCAGTGGCGGCCGGTGCGCCCCCCGATGGACGTGGTCCAGCTGTTCGGGCAGCTCCGCGCGGGCATGTACCAGCCGGACCGCGGCACGTGGCTGAGCGCGGTGTACGAGATCGTCGCGCCCGCCGAGTTCGCGGTCGACTTCAACGCCGAGGACGAGCCGCGCTGGCGCAACGCGCCGCCGCTCATCGGCTTCCAGGACGAGCTGCGCACGTTCCCGCGCCAGGACGACCGCATCCCCGACTGGCTGCGCGCGCGCCTGGGCCTGCCGCCGCTGCCCCCGCCCCCGCCGCCGGTCGAGGCCGCCGAGGCGTCACCGGCCGCCCAGGACGGCGGTCTGCGCACCGCGCACGTGTACGACGGCCGCGACGAGGCGGGCCGCCCGGTGGTCAACCGGCAGGCGATCGACCCGCGGCTCGCGGAGGCGCTGCTGGTGTACCTGGAGGGCGCGCCGGTCGTGCTCGCCGCGCGCCACCTCGACGTGGACGAGTTCGTGCCCGGCGACCAGGACGTGCCGCTGAACTTCCGCACCGACGGCTCCTGGATCTGGGCCGGCGCGGTGCCGCACTACCTGCGCAAGCACGGCCTCCCGCCGGAGCCGGAGCTGGTCGCGCACATCGTCGGGCGCGGGTTCCAGCTCGGCGAGGTGGACGAGGCGACCCGTGAGCGCGCGGTCGCGTTGATCACCGGTCAGTAGTCCTGCCGCGGCCCGCCGCCGCGTTTCGTCACCCACACGCACCTCGGGCGTTCCCGGTCGTGCGCGCCCTCGCGCGTCCGTGTGAGGCGCACGTCACCGTGCCCGACCTCACGCGTTTACGTAGAGTGGCGAGATGTGCGCACACAGTCGAGGCCGTTGGTCAATCGGGCTACCAACGCGCACAAAAGCGCACGCTCGGGATACCCTGTGCGCATGAGTCCCGCGCTGGAGGCGGTGTTGGCCAAGGCAGGTCTGCAGGTCACCCCGGACGAGTTCCTCTCCCTCGTGGCGGACGCCGCCAAGAGGCTCGCCCCGCCACACCCCGATCCGGCGAGCTACTTCCCACCCGACCAGCGTGACGCGCTGATCGAGGTCGGGCTGGACCTGAGCCCGCACCGGGTCGACGACGACCAGGGCCGGGCCCGGACCGTGGTGGCGCACGCCGTGCTGCGCGACTCGGCGCTGACCGTCGCGGAGGCGGCCCGCCGGCTCGGGGTGGACACCAGCCGCATCCGGCACCGGCTCGGCGTCGGCCGCCTGGTCGGCTGGAAGGACCGCGGCAGCTGGCGGCTGCCCGCCTGGCAGTTCGCGGGCGGCGGCGTGCTGCCGGGGCTGGAGGCCGTGCTGGCCGCCGTGCCGACGGACCAGCCGGCGCTCGTGGTGGCCGGGTTCATGACGACCGAGCAGGAGGACCTGGTGGTGGACGGCGGACCGACCACGCCGCGCGAGTGGCTGCTGGCGGGAGGCGAGCCGCGCCGGGTGGCGGCGCTGGCGGCGCAGCTGGGCACACCCGCCTGACCGCCGCCCACGACCGACACCGCGCGACCGTCACCACGCGCGACCGACACCCTTGATCGAGATCGCCGCCGATCGGCCACCCGCCTGATCGGCCCACCCGCCTGACCCGGTCGCCGACGATCCGGCCGCCGACACCACGGCTGCCCACGACCCGTCGCCGATGAACCTGTCGCCGAGAACCTTGGACGCGAATGTCACGGCTTCCCCAGCCGCCCGCTCCCGCTGTGCTCCAGGCGAGCCTGCGCCGCACCGAGGACGTCGTGGCGGTGCACCGGGCCACCCGCCTGGTGCGCGTCTTCACCGCGAAGGGCCTGCACCCGCAGCGCTGGAACAGCTTCCGGTACACCGGACCGCTGCCGCACGCGCGGTTCGACACCCAGCCGCCCGCGCCCGACGGGTCGCCCACGCACGCCCACGACCAGGGCGTGCTCTACTTCGGGCTGTCCGTGCGCACGTCGGTGGCCGAGGTGTTCCAGGCGACGTCGGTCGTGGACCGGCGGACCCGCAGCCCGTTCCTCGTCGTGCTGCGGCCCCGGCGGACCCTGCGGCTGCTCGACCTGGCCGGGCTGTGGCCCACCCGGGTCGGCGCGTCCCAGGAGATCAGCTCCGGCCCCAAGCACCTGACCCAGCAGTGGGCGCGCGCCATCCGCGCCGCCTACCCCGAGCTGGACGGGCTCTGGTACCGGTCGTCGATGGACGGCGGCGACCCGGCGGTGTGCCTCTGGGACCCGCCGGCGGCGACGGGCCTGCCCGCGTCGCCGGACGTGCTGCTGCCGCTGGAGCACCCCGGCCTCGACCTGCCGCTCGCACGGGTCTGCGAGGAGCTGAACTACACCCTGCTCGGGTGACGCGTCCCGCGGGCGCGGACCGGCCCGGTCGCAGGCTCCTCGGGCCAAGACTCCGCAGGCCGACACTCTGCGGGCTCAGACCTTCGTGGTCTGCCGCCCGCGCTTGCGCGGCGCCGGGAGGAACCGGCCGTACCTGACCTCGGGCAACTCCTGGTCGCCCAGCTCGTACCGGTGCACGAGCCCGTCGTGCCGCCAGCCGTGCGCCTCGTAGAACGCCCGGCTCTTGGCGTTGTCCTGGAACACCCACACGACCGCGTACCGGAACCCCTGCTCCATCAGGTGGCGCATGGCGGCCTCGTGCACCTCGTGGCCCGCGCCGCGGCCGTGGAAGCGCGGATCGGCGTAGATCGCCACCAGCTCGCCCGTGTGCAGGTCGGGGTGCGCGTCCTTCGCCTCGCGGACCTCGTCGACCGCGCAGTACGCGCCGATCCGGCCGGTGCCCTCCTCGACGGCCACGAACACCCGGCTGGGTTCGGGCAGCCGCAGCACCCGCGACCACGTCGGCAGCCTGCTCTCGGGCAGCATCCGGTCCAGCACCGGGTCGTCCACTATCCCCCGGTACGAGTGCTGCCAGGCATCGACGTTGATCCTGGCGATCTCGGGCGCGTCGTCGGGCCGTCCGGCCCGCACGGTCCACTGCATCCGGTGAGCGTGCCGCAACCGGCACGCCGTCCGCTAGCCATTCCGCCAACCGTTCGGCCGCCGGGCTCAGGCCAGGTGGCGGGCCCACCACGCGAGGACGGCCTCGAACCGCTGCGCGCGGTGACGCGGCTTGCCCGAACGGGTCAGCTCGTGCCCCTCTCCGGGGAACACCAGCATCTCCGCCTCCACGCCGTTGCGACGCAGCGCGACGAACAGCCGCTGCGCCTGTTCGAGCGGGCAGCGCCAGTCGTGCTCGGAGTGCACCACCATGAACGGCATGGTGATCTTCTCGGCGTAGGTCAGCGGGCTCATCGCGCGCTGGGCCTCCAGGCTCGGCCCGCAGTAGGCGTCGGTGAAGTACCAGCCGATGTCCGACGACCCGGCGAACGAGTCCCACGCGTTGACGGCCCGCTCGCTCCACCCGGCGCGGAACCGCTCGCCGTGGTGCGCGGCCAGCCACGACGTCATGAACCCGCCGTACGAGCCGCCCATCACGCCGACCCGGTCCGCGTCGAGGTCCGGGCGCTCCAGCGCGACGTCCAGCACCGCGAGGATGTCGTCCACGTCCACCGTGCCGAACCCGCCGATCACGGACTGGCCGTGCGCCTGGCCGTACCCGGCCGACCCGCGCGGGTTGGGCAGCACGACCGCGTAGCCCGCCGCGGCGTACACCTGGGCCTCGTCGAAGAAGCCCCAGCCGTGGTACATGAACGGCCCGCCGTGCACGGCCAGCACCACCGGGTGCGGGCCCTCGCCCTCGGGCAGCACGAGCCAGCCGTGCACCGGGTAGCCGTCCGGCGCCGAGCCGGTCAGCTCCACGGCGGGCCGCAGCGGCACCGCCGACCCGAAGTCGGTCAGCGTGCCGCCGCCCACCAGCACGACCTCGCCGGGGTTGTCCGAAGTGGACACCACGGCCACGACCCGGTCGCCGTCGGCGGCGAACGACTTCACCTCGGCCCGCTCGCCCGCCAGCAGCTCCAGGTCGGACAGGGCGGCCTCGGAGGCGTCCAGCGGCACGCGGCGCAGCTCGACCGCGCCTCGGTTCCGGACCGCCACGAGCACGCCCGCGTCGGTCACCACCGGCGGGCCGGCGGCCTTCTCGCAGTCCACCGTCTCCACGTCGGTGAGCCGGGTGAGGTTCTCGCCGTCGAACCGCCACAGGCTCATGTTCCGCGCGATGCTCGCCGTGCCGGGCGCGCTCTCGGGCGAGTAGAACAGCACGCCGCCGTCGGGCAGGCCGACCGGGTGCGCGGCCCAGCCCGCGGTGCGGACGACGAGCTCGGGCGCGCCGCCGGACGCGGGCACGGAGTACACGTCGTTGTGGAACGTCTCGGTCGCGCCGAGGTCGCGTTCCGCCAGGAACAGCAGCCGCTCGCCGTCGGCGGTCCAGTTGGGCTCCAGGACGGCGAACGTGCCGTCGGTCAGCTCCACCGGCCGCGCGTCGGGGTCCAGCGCGTCCACGGTGAAGAGCCGGGTGCGCCGGTCGGCGGTGAAGCCGACGTCGTCCAGCCGGTAGTCGAGCCGGGTGATGTGGCGGGGCGCCTCGGCGTCCGGCGTCGGCGGCTCCTCGCCCTCGGCGACGGGCGTGCCGTAGCGGCCCGGCTCGGGCACCCGGGCGCTGAACGCGAGCCGCCGCGAGTCGGGCGCCCACACCGCCGTGCCCGCGCCCAGCGGCAGGTCCGTGAGCCGGCGCGCCTCGCCGCCGTCGGCGGGCATGACGTGCAGCTGCGGCGGCTTGCCGCGCTCCGCCACGCGCAGGAACGCGACCCAGCGCCCGTCCGGGGAGATCCTGGGGGCCAGGTCGCGTTCCGCCCACGTCCACCGCCGCGTGCCGCCGCCGTCCAGGGCGACGCGGTGCAGCCCGCCCCGGTAGGCGTTCGCGGCGACGTCCGGCGTGGCGACGTTCACCAGGACGAGGTCACCACGCACCGACACGGAGCCGGGCTGGGTCAACGACTGCAAGTCATCGGGGCGCACGTCCGAGGACGTTACCGCACCGATTATTAGCAAGGCTCACGAGTTTTTGACGCTCACAGATGGTCGCTGGGCGCGACCTGCTTCACCGAGTCCGGGTCGCGGCGGACCTTGATCAGGCTGGCGATCGTGGTGATGGCCAGCACGCCCACGATCACCGACAGGGACAGCTCGATGCCGATGGTCGGCACGTCCAGCGGCTCGCCGCCGTTGAGGAAGCCCAGCGAGTTCGTGTGCAGCGCCTCGAGGATCAGCTTCACGCCGATGAAGCCGAGGATCACCGACAGGCCGATCGACAGGTAGACCAGCTTGTTCAGCAGGCCGCCGAGCAGGAAGTACAGCTGCCGCAGGCCCATCAGCGCGAACGCGTTGGCCGTGAAGACCAGGAACGGCTCCTTGGTCAGGCCGAAGATCGCCGGGATGGAGTCGAGCGCGAACAGCAGGTCCGTGGTGCCGATGGCGACCATGACGATGAACATCGGCGTGACGAACCGCTTGCCGTTGATCTTCACGAACGACTTCTCGTCGTGGTAGCGGTCGGTCACCGGGAACACCTTGCGGACGAACCGCAGCGCGGCGTTCTCGTGGTACTCCTCTTCCTCCGCGTTGTGGTCGGTCCGCGCCAGCTTGTAGCCGGTGTAGATGAGGAACGCGCCGAAGAGGTAGAAGACCCAGCTGAACTGCGCGATGACCGCCGCGCCGACGGCGATGAAGATGCCGCGCATGACCAGCGCCATCAGGATGCCGATCAGCAGCACCTTGTGCTGGTGGATCGCGGGCACCTTGAAGGTGGTCATGATGATCAGGAAGATGAACAGGTTGTCGACGCTGAGCGAGTACTCCGTGATGTACCCGGCGAAGAACTCACCCGCGGACACCCCGCCCGCCCAGTACCAGATGCCCAGGCCGAACAGCACGGCGACACCGACGTAGAAGGTGACCCACCGCGCGGCTTCGGCGATCGTCACCTCGTGCGGTTTGCGGTCGACGATGAAGAGGTCGATGGCCAGCAGGACCACCAGGCCGGCGATCGTGGCGAACCACAGCCACACGGGTACAGACATTCGATAAACCTCCGGTGCATCGCGCGCGCACGCCAATGACCGGAGGTCTCCTCCGCCGGCTCTCAGCAAGCCGACCGGCGGCACCGGGAACCCCACGCCAGGCTCCGTGCTGACGACACCGCCGCGAGGGAGTACTCCCCTCCACGCAGACCACAGTCTCACGCATGAATGCGGTCTCGCGCCAGTCAGCGTGATCAGACGCACCCGACCGGGTCCGCGCCGACGACCAGCGGGTAGACCGCCCGGACGCCGCCCGTCCCCCGCGCGGCGGTCCCCTCGCGCCGCTGGTCGGACGGGAGATCACGAGGTCCGGCCGAGTTCGGCGCGACGTCGTCGCGGGACGGTTTCGCTGAGAGCGCGACACGGAGCCGACAGCCCGTTCTCAGCCAACCACGCCTATGGTCAACTCCGTGGCCTCCCTCAACCGCCTCCGCGGCAGGTGGTCGCTCCCCGCGCTCGTCGTGCTGGTCGCCCTGGTGGGCGCCATCGTCGTCTGGACGCGCCAAGGAGACGACCCCGTCCCGGTGAGCACCCGCGACGCGGTGATCGACGTGCCGGAAAGTCCGGACAGCGACCGCACCGTGCAGATCGACACCACCCTTTACCTGCCCGAGCGCACCCCCGCGCCCGCCGTCCTGCTCCCGCACGGCTTCGGCGGCAGCAAGGCGAGCGTCGCCGCGCAGGCGACCGAGCTCGCCCAGCGCGGCTTCGTGGTGCTGGCCTACTCGGCCCGCGGCTTCGGCCGCAGCACCGGGCAGATCGCGCTCAACTCGCTGGACCACGAGGTCCGCGACGCGCAGAAGCTGCTCGACTGGCTGGCCACCCGCGAGGAGGTGGCGACCGACGGCGGCGGAGACCCGAAGGTCGGCGTCACCGGCGGCTCGTACGGCGGCGCGCTGGCGCTGTCGCTGGCGGGCGTCGACCCGCGCGTCGACACCATCGCCCCCGTCATCACCTACAACGACCTGGCCCAGGCGCTGCTGCCGAACTCGGCGAGCCTGGACGGCCTCACCACGGCCACTCCCGCGGCCGGCGCGTTCGCCGACGCGGGCGTGTTCAAGCGCTCGTGGGCGGGCATCTTCTTCTCCGCCGGCCTGTCCGGCGCGGACGCCGCGAACCCCGGCCAGGAGGCCGCCGAGCCCGGTCAGGACGACGACAACCAGGGCCTCGACAACGCCGCCGCGTCGGCCGCCGCGCCGCCGCAGCAGCAGGGCGACCCCCGGCCGGCCGGTCCGGTGAACGGCGCGTGCGGGCGATTCCAGGCCGACGTGTGCGCCGCGTACACCGAGGTCGCGACCACCGGCAAGGCCGGGCCGCGGACGTTGGAGGTCCTCCGCCGCGCCTCGCCGTCGTCGGTCACGAACAAGATCACCCAGCCGACGCTGCTGGTGCAGGGCGAGCAGGACACCCTGTTCGGCCTCGACCAGGCCGACGCCAACGCCCGCCAGATCGCCGCGAACGGCGCGAAGGTGAAGGTCGTCTGGTACGCGGGCGGCCACGACGGCGGCTCGCCCGGCCCCGAGCTGCGCGGGCAGATCGCCGACTGGATGGCGTTCCACCTCGACGGCAAGGGCGACGACCCCGGCACGACCTTCGAGTACACGGTGGTCGGCGCGTTCCGCAGCAGCGGCGCGCCGTCGTTGCGCAACGTCGTCGCGCCCGCGTACCCGGGCCTGGTCGGCGCCGACGCCACCGAGCGTCGCGACGTGCCGCTGACCGGCCGCGAGCAGGTGGTGGTGAACCCGGCGGGCGGCAACCCGGCCGCGGTGTCCAGCCTGCCCGGCCTCGGGTCGGTGGTGTCGCGGTCGAGCTCCCTGTCGTCGCGGCTGTCGATCGACCTGCCCGGCCAGGCGGCCGTGTTCCAGAGCGAGCCGCAGACCGCGCAGACCCTGCTGACCGGCTCGTCGACGGTGCGGCTGCGCGTCGCCGCCGTGCCGGGGCAGCCGGTGCCCGCCGACGGCGCGGTGCTGTTCGTGAAGCTGTACGACGCGGACGCCAGTGGCGTGCGCACGCTGCCCGGCTCGGCGGTCGCGCCGGTGCGGGTGGCGGACCTGCCCGCCGACGGCACGCCCGTCGAGGTCACGGTGACGCTGCCCGGCGCGGTGCGCCCGGTCGAGGCCGACCACCGGTTCCAGCTCGTCGTGTCGACCACCGACCAGGCGTACGCGAACGCTCAGGAGCCCGCCGCGTACCGGATCTCGCTGGCCTCGACGGGCCTGTCGGTGCCGGTGGTGCCGGGCGTGAACGCGACCAGCGAGGTGCCGACGACGGCGCTGTGGGGCATCGCGATCGTGCTGATCGTGTGCCTGATCACGGCCGTCGTCGCGTGGTTCCGCCGCAGGCTGACCGCGGACGTCGACCCGTCGCTCGAATCGGTGCCGCTGGTGATCGAGGGCCTGACGAAGTCCTACCCCGGCGGGCTGACCGCCGTGAAGGACCTGTCGTTCCGGGTGGAGCACGGGCAGGTGCTCGGCCTGCTCGGGCCCAACGGCGCGGGCAAGACGACGACGCTGCGCATGCTGATGGGCCTCATCCGGCCGACCGAGGGCGGCATCAGGGTGTTCGGCCACAAGGTCAGCCCCGGCGCGCCGGTGCTGTCCCGGATCGGGTCGTTCGTCGAGGGCTCCGGCTTCCTGCCGCACCTGTCCGGCGCGGCGAACCTGCGGCTGTACTGGGCGGCCACGGGCCGTCCGCCGGAGCAGGCGCACGTCGAGGAGGCCCTGGAGATCGCCGGGCTGGGCAACGCCGTGCACCGGCGCGTGCGGACGTACAGCCAGGGCATGCGGCAGCGGCTGGCGATCGCCCAGGCGATGCTCGGCCTGCCGGACCTGCTGGTGCTGGACGAGCCGACCAACGGGCTCGACCCGCCCCAGATCCACCAGATGCGCGAGGTGCTGCGCAGCTACGCGGCGGCCGGGCGCACCGTGCTGGTGTCGTCGCACCTGCTGGCCGAGGTCGAGCAGACGTGCACGCACGTCGTCGTGATGCACAAGGGCAGCCTGGTCGCGGCCGGCCCGGTCGAGGAGATCGCGACCGGCGGCGGCGAGGCGACGTTCCGGGTGGACCGGCCCGACGAGGCGGCCACCGTGCTGCGCGGCCTGGCCGGCGTGCACGACGTGCACGTGGACGGCGAGCAGGTCCACGCGAGCCTCAACGGGACGCCGCGCGCGACCGCGTTGCAGGCGCTCGTGGCGGCGGGCGTCGCGGTGGACCAGGCCGGTCCGCGCCGGCGGTTGGAAGACGCGTTCCTGGAGTTGGTGGGCGAATGACTGAGAACGGTGTGCACACTGACCCGGCCGCGATCGCCGACCTGGCGGACGCGGCGGCGGCCGAGCACTCGTCGGTCGCGCCGGACGGGTCCAAGGTCGGCTACCGGGCCGGGCGCACGTTGCCCGTCCGGGTCGAGTTGGCGCGGCAGTTGCGCCGCAGGCGGACGCAGTTGGTGCTGGGGTTCCTGGTGCTGCTGCCGTTCATCCTGGTGGTGGCGTTCGAGCTGGGGCAGGCGTCGCCGAACCGGCGCGCGGGCGGGTTCGTCGACCTGGCCACGGCCAGCGGCGTGAACTTCGTGATCCTGACGCTGTTCGTCAGCGGGAGCTTCCTGCTACCGATGATCGTGGCGTTGTTCTTCGGGGACACGATCGCGTCCGAGGCGTCGTGGTCGTCGTTGAAGTACCTGCTGGCCGCGCCGATCCCCCGGCACCGGCTGTTGCGGCGCAAGGCGCTCGCGTCCGGGCTGATGTCGGTGTTCGCGCTGGCGCTGCTGCCCGCGGTGGCGCTCGCCGTCGGCGTCGCCTGGTACGGGGCGGGCGAGGCGGTGTCGCCGACCGGCGAGGCCGCGTCGTTCGGGGCCGGGGTGTACGGCGTGGCGCTGGCCGTCGTCTACATCTCGATCCACCTGTTCTGGGTGGCCGGGCTCGCGCTGTACCTGTCGGTGTCGACGGACGCGCCGCTCGGCGCGGTCGGCGGCGCCGTGCTGGCGTCGATCGTGTCGCAGATCCTCGACCAGATCACCGCGTTGGAGGACCTGCGGAACTACCTGCCGACGCACTACGCGTTGGCGTGGGCGGACCTGCTGTCGTCCGACGTCGACTGGTCGCAGATGGCGAAGGGGACGTTCTCGGCGTTGGCGTTCGGCGCGTTCTTCACGCTGCTGGCGGCGCGCAAGTTCGCCCGCAAGGACATCACCAGCTGACGTCCGGCCGGCCGGGAACGGCGCACCGGCTTCGGCCGGTGCGCCGTTCTCCTTTGGCTACGGTGGCGGTATGACGCCACCCTTGGCCCGTGTCGCCGAGGCGCACCGGCGGCTCCACGACGTGATCGCCGACCTGACCGACGCGCAGGTCGCCCAGCCGTCGCTGCTGCCGGGGTGGACGCGGGGCCACGTGCTCGCCCACCTGGCGGACGCCGCCCGCGCGCGCAGCCGCGTCGTCGAGCACCAGGCGCGCGGCGAGGTCGTCGCACTGTGGGAGCCGGGCGAGCGGGACGCGATCATCGAGGCCACCGCCTCCCGCACCGCCGCCGAGCACCGCGCCGCCACCGTCGAGCACTCGGAGCGGCTGGAACGCGCCTGGGCGGCCGTCGCCGACTGGTCCGAGCCGGAATCGCCCGACGTCCCCGACCCCCTGCCCGCCGTGTTCACCCGCTGGCGCGAGGTGTGGATCCACCTGGTCGACCTGGACCTCGGCGTCCGGCCCGCGGAGTGGGGCGTCGACCTCGCGTGCCACGCGGTCGACGTCCTCCGGCCCCGCCTGCCCGACGGGTTCTCGCTGCGGGCCACCGACGTGCCGCGCGCGTGGGGCACGGGCGTCGAGGTGTCCGGCCCCGTCCGCGACCTCGCGGCGTGGCTGTCCGGCCGCGGCGGCCCGGAATCCCTGGCGTCCGCCTCGCCCCTGCCCCCGCTCGGGCCTTGGCCGACGTACCCGTCGCGCCGCTAGCGCCTGCGCGCCGCGGTCGCGCCGGTTCCGGCCGGTCGGACCGTCAGGACACGTCGGCGGTCGGGGCGTCAGCGG
>NZ_JBHTLK010000182.1:0-2975 GCF_042678885.1 Saccharothrix hoggarensis | reverse complement strand
GTGGGGCGTCAGCGGGTGGGGCGTCAGCGGGTGGGGCGTCAGCGGGTGGGGCGTCAGCGGGTGGGGCGTCGGCGGGTGGGAGCGGGCGCTTCGACTTCGGCAGCTTCCCGACGACCAGGTCGTAGGAGTGGTCGAGGAGGTCCCGCACGTCGTCGGCCGGAACCGTGCCGTCGAGGCGGACCCGGTTCCAGCCGTGGCGCCCGATGTAGGCGCTGACCTCGATGGCGTCCGGGTACCTGGCCCGCCACTCCCCCGCCTCCTCGGCGGTCGCGCCGCACTTCACGCCCACCGTGCCGCTCGACAGCCCGATGAACGCGAAGATCCGGCCGCCGACCTTGACGCACAGGTCGTCGTCCCCGAACGGGTACGTCTCCTCCGCCCCCGGCTTGGCGAGGCAGTGCCCGATCACGTCGTCCAGCGTCATGGCGCGGGTTACTTGACCCCGGCCGCGTCCATGCCCCGCAGCTCCTTCTTCAAGTCCTGGATCTCGTCACGCAGGCGCGCGGCCAGCTCGAACTGCAGCTCCCGGGCCGCGTTCATCATCTGGTCGGTGAGCTGTTGCACCAGGTCGGCCAGCTCGGACCGCGCCATCGTGCCCCGGTCGCGGTCCACGAGGACGCCGGAGCTGGTGCGGCCGTTCGCGCCGGGGTCGCCCGTGGGCTTCTTGCCGCGGGACGTGTTGCGGCCGGAGCCGCCGGGCGCGATGGCGTCCTCCGCCTCGGCGTAGACCTGCTCCAGGATGTCGGTGATCTTCTTCCGCAGCGGCTGCGGGTCGAGGCCGCGCTCCTCGTTGTAGGCGATCTGCTTGGCCCGCCTGCGGTTCGTCTCGTCGATCGCGTGCCGCATCGAGTCGGTGACGCGGTCCGCGTACATGTGGACCTGGCCGGACACGTTGCGCGCCGCGCGGCCGATCGTCTGGATGAGGCTCGTGCCGGAGCGGAGGAAGCCCTCCTTGTCCGCGTCGAGGATCGCGACCAGCGACACCTCGGGCAGGTCAAGGCCCTCGCGGAGCAGGTTGATGCCGATCAGCACGTCGTAGTCGCCCAGGCGCAGCTGCCGCAGCAGCTCGACGCGGCGCAGCGTGTCGACCTCCGAGTGCAGGTAGCGGACCCGGATGCCGAGTTCGAGCAGGTAGTCGGTGAGGTCCTCGGCCATCTTCTTGGTCAGCGTGGTGACCAGGACCCGCTCGTCCTTCTCCGCCCGCACCCGGATCTCGTGCACCAGGTCGTCGATCTGGCCCTCGGTCGGCTTGATGACGACCTCCGGGTCGACCAGGCCGGTCGGGCGGATGACCTGCTCCACGAACTCGCCGCCCGCCTGCCCCATCTCGTACGGGCCGGGCGTGGCGGAGAGGTAGACGGTCTGGCCGATCCGGTCGGCGAACTCCTCCCACGTCAGCGGGCGGTTGTCCAACGCGCTGGGCAGCCGGAAGCCGTGCTCCACCAGGTTGCGCTTGCGGGACGCGTCGCCCTCGTACATGCCGCCGATCTGCGGCACGGTGACGTGCGACTCGTCGATGACCAGCAGGAAGTCGTCGGGGAAGTAGTCGATCAACGTGGCGGGCGCGGTGCCGGGGCCGCGGTCGTCGATGTGGCGCGAGTAGTTCTCGATGCCGTTGCAGAAGCCGACCTGGCGCATCATCTCGATGTCGTACGACGTGCGCATGCGCAGGCGCTGGGCTTCCAGCAGCTTGCCCTGCCGCTCCAGCGTCGCGAGCCGGTCCGCGAGCTCCAGCTCGATGTTGCGGATCGCCTTCTCCATGCGCTCCGGGCCCGCGACGTAGTGCGTGGCCGGGAAGATGCGCAGCTCGTCGACCTCCTTCACCACGTCGCCGGTCAGGGGGTGCAGGTAGTACAGCTTGTCGATCTCGTCGCCGAAGAACTCGACCCGCAGCGCCAGCTCCTCGTACGCCGGGATGATCTCCACGGTGTCGCCGCGCACCCGGAACGTGCCGCGGTTGAACGCGAGGTCGTTACGGGTGTACTGGATGTCGACCAGGGCGCGGAGCAGCAGGTCGCGCTCGACCTCGCCGCCCACCTCCAGCTTGATCGACCGGTCGAGGTAGGACTGGGGCGTGCCGAGGCCGTAGATGCACGACACGGACGCGACCACGATCACGTCACGCCTGGTCAACAGGCTCATCGTGGCCGAGTGACGCAGCCGTTCGACGTCCTCGTTGATCGACGAGTCCTTCTCGATGTACGTGTCCGTCTGCGGGATGTACGCCTCGGGCTGGTAGTAGTCGTAGTAGCTGACGAAGTACTCCACCGCGTTGTCCGGGAAGTAGCCCTTCAGCTCGTTGGCGAGCTGCGCGGCCAGCGTCTTGTTCGGCGCCATCACCAGCGTGGGCCGCTGCACCTTCTCCACCAGCCACGCCGTGGTGGCCGACTTGCCCGTGCCGGTGGCGCCGAGGAGCACCACGTCCTTCTCCCCCGCGCGGATGCGCCGTTCGAGCTCCGCGATCGCCGCGGGCTGGTCGCCCGCCGGCTGGTAGTCGCTGACCACGCGGAACTTCCCGTCGGTGCGGGGGATGTCACCGACGGGACGATGCGACGAGTGCGCCTTGACCGGGATCTCGGTAGGGAATGCCACGGGTACGACGGTACGCCGGGGGTACGACACTGTTCGATCGGCCCAGGTCAGACGACGCGGGGACGGTCAGCAGGAGCAGTCGCAGCACGAGCAGTCGGGACACGAGCAGTCGCAGTTGCACCACGCCTCGCGCGGCTTGCCGCTGAACGGGCCGGGGTGCGGGTCGCGGCAGCAGAACTGGCACGTGCCGCACTGGTAGAGCACGGCCAGGCAGCCCAGCAGCACGCCGCGCGTCACCGGCGGGCGCTTCAGCTTGGGCCAGAACCACAGCCCGCTGCCGGGGCGCAGGGGCTCGTCGCCGCGCCTGCCCTTCTTCCCCCCGGTTGGCGGGACGGGCGGGCCGGGCGGACCACCGCGGCCGGGCGCGGACGGCGGCGGCACGG
>NZ_JBHTLK010000181.1:0-14838 GCF_042678885.1 Saccharothrix hoggarensis | reverse complement strand
GGGGGCGCAGTGGTGCGGCCCGGCGCCGTCCGCTTCGCACAGGAACAGGTCGGCGCCGTCGGCGAGGCGGTCCAGCGCCGGGCACGGGCCGGTGTCGCCCGAGTAGGCGAGGACCGCGTCGCCGTGGGCGGCGCGCAGCCCGAACGCGGGCAGGCCGTGCTCCACGGCGTGGCTGGTGAGGGTGAGGTCGCCGATCTCGGCGCGGTGGCCGTCGTGCAGCTCGTGGACGTCGAACGCGGCGGACGCCGGGTTGGGCGCGGCTCCGGCGAGGAACGCCTCCAGCCGCGCGGCGAGTCCGGGCGGGCCGTAGAGGGGGACGGGTTCGCGTGGGTGTCCGTCGGCGAACAGCAGCGCGTAGTAGTAGGGCAGCAGGTCGGCGGCGTGGTCGGCGTGGGTGTGGGAGATCCAGACGGCGTCGACCAGGTCGGGTCGGTGGTGGCGTTGCAGCGCGGCGAGCGTGCCGGGGCCGGCGTCGACCCACACGGCGGTGTGGTCGGTGCGCAGGAGGTAGCCCGAGCAGGGGTTGTCGGGGCGCGGGTAGGGCGTGGCGGTGCCCAGGACCGTGAGGCGGAAGGTCACGGGTCAGTGTGGCGCAGGACGTGCACGCCCGCCGCGGTTTTCAGGTAGGCCCAGGTGGTGGCGCCGGTGGTGGCGAGGCCGACGTGGGAGGCGGAGGTGCGGGCGAGGTCGTCGGGCAGGGCGACGGGGGTCCAGCCGGCGCCGGTCCAGCGGTGGAAGGCGGGTCGGGTCTCGAAGGAGCGGCGGCCGGCGCGCACGCCCCAGGTCCAGCCGGCGGCGACGCCGTGGACGTTGAGGCGTTCGGTGTCGCCGGGTCCGGGGACGGCGGTCCAGTCGCGGCCGTTCCAGTGGTGCAGGCGCATGCCCTCGGTGTCGCGGACGTGGCCGAGCCAGACGTCGTCGGGTGCGGCGGCGGCGAGGCGGGCGACGTGGCCGCGTTCGAGGCGGGGTGCGGTGACGTCGGTCCACGTGTGGCCGTCCCAGTGGGTGAGGACGGGGTACTCGTAGGTGGCGGGTCCGGCTCCGGCGAGGCCGCCGCCGCCCGCCCACACGTCGTGGGGTGCGGAGGCGGTGACGGTCTGGAGGTTCTCGCGGGCGGAGGACAGGGCGGGGCGCAGGTGCCAGCGGGCGCCGTCGTAGTGGAGTGCGTCGCGTCCGGTGCCGACGATGTGGACGTCGGTGTCACCGACGGCGGTGACGGCTTTTGCCCAGGCGAGGGGCGGGGTGGTGACGGTGTGCCACGAGGCGCCGTCGTAGTGCAGGACGAGGGGGCGGCCGGCGCTGTTGCCGACGGCCCACACGTCGTCGGGTGCGGTGGCGGACACGCCGGAGAGGCTGGCCGCGGCCGGGAGGTCGGGCAGGCGTTCCTCGCGCCAGGTCTCGCCGGTCCAGCTCAGCACCAGTGGCGCCGAGGGTCGGCTGGTGAACACGCCGGTCGTGCCCGCGAGCCACGCGTGGTGCTCACCCGCGGTCGCGAGGTCGGCCAGTGCGGTGCTGGGCGGCAGCACGGGCACCGGCACGGGTCGGAACAAGCGAACTCCCCCTCGATGGTCCCCCCGACTCATCGCATGATCCAGCTCATCTGTCCCGGTGCCGGTTCGCCAGCCGCCGAACGGCGGCTTGTGTTGGCGCAACAGCACGCTCCTGGTCAGGGCGGTCGCTGTGCGTGGTCACCGTCGGCTGGGGTGCCCGCCGCCGTCCGGGTGGTGTTCAGGGGCGGTGTCGGGCGCGTTCTTCGAGGTAGCGGCGTTCGGGGAGGCTGAGGGTGGTGCGGGCGGCGCGGGCGTAGTGGGTGCGGGCCGCGTCGTGGTCGCCGGCGAGGTCGAGGAGGTGGGCGCGGACGGCGTCGACGCGGTGGTGGCCGGTGAGGGCGGGGTCGGTCGCGGCGGCGTCGAGGTCGGCGAGGGCGGTGGCGGGGTCGTGGACCATGGCGGTGGCGACGACGCGGTTGAGGGTGATCATCGGGCCGGGGGTGAGGGTGTGGAGGAGGTCGTAGAGGGCGAGGATCTGGCGCCAGTCGGTGTCGGCGGGGTCGCGGGCCTCGGCGTGGAGGGCGGCGATGGCGGCCTGGAGTTGGTAGGGGCCGACGGCGGTGGTGGCGAGCGCGGTGGTGACGAGGTGGGTGCCTTCGGCGATCTGGTCGGTGTTCCAGAGGGTGCGGTCCTGGTCGGCGAGGGGCACGAGTGAGCCGTCGGGGCGGGTGCGGGCGGGGCGGCGGGCGTCGGTGAGGAGCATGAGGGCGAGGAGGCCGGCGGTTTCGCCGTCGTCGGGCAGTCGGGTGTGGAGTTCGCGGGCGAGGCGGATGGCCTCGTGGCAGAGGTCGACGCGGTGCAGGGTGGCGCCGGAGCTGGCGGTGTGGCCTTCGGTGAAGACGAGGTAGAGGACGTGGCGGACGGCGTCGAGGCGGTCGTCGCGCTGGTCGGCGGGTGGTGGGTGGAAGCGGGCGCCGGTGGCTTTGACGCGTTGCTTGGCGCGGCTGATGCGTTGGGCGACGGTGGGTTCGGGCACGAGGAAGGCGCGGGCGATCTCGGCGGTGGTGAGGCCGCCGACGGCGCGCAGGGTGAGCGCCACGCGTGACGGTGGGGTGAGCGCGGGGTGGCAGCACAGGGTGAGCAGGGTGAGGGTGTCGTCGACGCCGGGTGGGGGTTCGGGGTCGGGTGGGGTGAGGGTGGCGGCGGTGTGCTCGCGTCGGCGGCGGGCGGTGTCGGCGCGCCACAGCTCGATGCGGCGGCGTGACGCGACGGTGATCAGCCAGGCCCTGGGGTTGTCGGGGATGCCGTCGGCGGGCCATTGGGTGGCGGCGGCGAGGAGTGCTTCCTGCACGGCGTCCTCGCAGGCGTCGAAGTCGCCGTGGTGGCGGATGAGCGCGCCGAGGACGTGGGGCGCGTGGTCGCGCAGGAGGCCGGTGATCGCGGCGGGGGTCTGGGTCATGGCGTCGGTCGCAACGGGTTCCCGGTCGGAGGGGTGCTGGTCGGGGAGCGCTGGTCGGGGAGCGCTCGTCGGAGGGGTGCTGGTGAGAGGGTGTCGGTCAGAGGGGGAAGTCGTCGAGGGAGGACAGCACCGGTCGGACTTCCACCAGGCCGAGGTGCGCTTCGGGGACGCGTGCGGCGATCTCGACGGCCCGTTCGGGGGTCTCGCAGTCGAGCAGGAAGAACCCGGCGAGGAGTTCCTTGGCCTCGGCGAACGGTCCGTCGGTGGTGAGGGTCTGGCCGTCGCGGACGGTGACGCGGGTGGTGTGGGAGGGGTCGGCGAGCGCTTCGGAGACGATCAGCTCGCCGGAGGCGGCCAGTTCCTCGTCGAGGGCGGCGTAGGCGTCGAGGCCGGCGGACCGCTCGTCGCGCGACAGCCGGTCCCAGAGCGCGCGGGACTCAGGGTTGCTGTAGATGAGGACGAGGTACTTCACCGGGGCCTCCGAAACAACTGTCCGGCGGGATGTCGAGGACGCGGGTCCAGCTTCTACGTCTCCGGTGGAAGGCGCCCGACGGGGGTGCCCGTGCGGAGAGGAACTCCACCATGGACGAGGACAGCGGTGTGCGTGGGTTGTTGGAGCGGCGTGCGGCGGCGATGCGGGCGGGTGACGCGGAGAGCCTGGCGGCGGACTACCTGCCGGATGCGGTGACGTTCACGTTGGCGCCGCCGTTGCAGCACACGGCGCCGGAGGTGACGGACGCGGACGCGTTGCGGTCGTGGTTCGCGACGTTCGACTCGCCGGTGGACGTGGTGATCCGGGACCTGGAGGTCGTCGAGGAGGGTGATGTGGCGTTCTGCCACAGCCTGAACCGGATGTCGGCGGTGCCGAAGGGCGCGTCGGAGGCGTTCGAGCTGTGGTACCGGCACACGGTGGGCCTGCGCCGGGTGGACGGGGTGTGGCGGATCGCGCACGAGCACGAGTCGACGCCGTTCCACATGGACGGCGGGTTCCGGGCGGCGGTGGACCTGCAGCCGTAACGGCCGTAGCGGGCCGTCGCGGTCGTAACGGCCGTGGCGGGCGTCAGGCGAGGACGAGGGCCAGGGCGTCGAGGGCGGCGCGGTAGGCGTGGTCGGGCGGGCTCCCGTAGCCGACGATCACGCCGTGCCGCGTCGCGGCGGCGGGGTGGTGCCAGTGCTCGGCCAGGGCGCCGAGGGCGACGCCGTGCTCGGCGGCGCGGGCGGTCACGGCGGTCTCGTCGGGGTGTTCGACGAGGACGTGCAGGCCGGCCGAGACGCCGTGCGTGGTGACGCCGTGGGAGGCGAGGTGGTGCAGGCGGCGGACGAGGAGGTCGCGGCGCTTGCGGTAGCGGAGGCGGCGGGCGCGGATGTGCCGGTCGTAGGCGTGGGTGGTGATGAGGTCGGCGAGGGCGAGTTGGCCGATGACCTCGGTGTGGTGGTCGGTGTGGAGCTTGGCGTCCACGACGGCGTCGACGCGGTGGGCGGGCAGGACGAGCCAGCCGAGGCGCACGCCGGGCGCGAGGGTCTTGGAGGCGCTGCCGGCGTAGGCGACGTGGTCGGGTGCGGTGCCCTGCACGGCGCCGAGGGGTTGCCGGTCGTAGCGGAACTCGCCGTCGTAGTCGTCCTCGACGAGCAGCGCGCCGGTGGTGCGGGCCCACGTGGTGAGGGCGTGTCGGCGGGTGGGGTGCAGGGGGACGCCGGTGGGGTACTGGTGGGCGGGGGTGACGACGGCCGCGGCGACGTCGGGTGGGGTGCGGGCGCCGAAGTCGTCGACGGGCAGCGGCACGACGTGGCGGCCGGCGCGGGCGACGACGGCGCGGTGGAACGGGAGGCCGGGGTCCTCCATCGCGAAGGGGCCGTCGGTGACGGTGGCGAGCAGGGACAGCGCCTGCGCGTAGCCGGAGGTGATGACGATGCGGTCGGGGGTGGCCTGGACGCCTCGGGTGCGGCCCAGGTACTCGGCGAGGGCGGTGCGCAGTTCGATGCGTCCGCGTGGGTCGCCGTAGCCGTGCGCGCGGGCGGGTGCGGCGGCGAGGGCGCGGCGGGTGGCGCGCAGCCAGTCGGTGGCGGGGAAGGCGGACACGTCGGGGGAGCCGGGGCGCAGGTCGTGGAGCGGGGTGTGGTCGTCGGGGCCGGTGGCGGCGGGGGTGGTGTGGTCGTGGCGGGGGAGCGGCGCGACCTGGGTGCCCGCGCCGCGTCGGGCGGTGAGGTAGCCCTCGGCGACGAGTTGGTCGTAGGCGGCGGCGACGGTGTTGCGGGCGAGGCCGAGTTCGACGGCGAGGCGGCGGGTGGCGGGCAGGCGTGCGCCGGGGGCGAGGCGGACGGCGCGGATGGCGTCGCGCAGGGCGTGTTCGAGGCCGGTGCGGCGGCCGGTGGCCGGGTCGAGGTCGAGGTGCAGGTCCACGCCCGAAGTGGCCCAGGTTTGCGACACGGTATCGGACCTTAGCAAGGGGCCAATGGATTTCCGCGTTGTGCCGCGGGACGGTTCGGGTCGCCGCTAGCGTGAGCGGTGCCGGCCGGGCCGGACCGACCGGGACCGGATGGCCGGAACCTTGTGCGCGACCGTCCGGCGGCGCCGAAACCGCGCAGCCGGGGAGAGGACTTCCCGGTGGAGACTGACGACGTGGAGACGAACCTCGTGGAGACCGACACGAACCCGAACACCGCCGGCGCCGGGGCGGGGGTGCTGCGGTCGCTGCACGTCGCCGGCGCGCCGCTGGTGCTGCCGAACGCGTGGGACGCCGCGTCCGCGCGGGTCGTGGTGGACGCCGGCTACCCCGCCGTGGCGACGGCCAGCGCCGCCGTGTCGGCCGCGCTCGGCTACCCGGACGGGCACGGCATGCCGGTCGACGAGGCGTTCGCGGCGGTCCGGCGGATCGCCTCCGCCGTGGACGTGCCGGTGACCGCGGACATCGAGCGCGGGTACGGCCTGCCGCCGGGGGAGATCGTGGCGCGGCTGGCGGAGGCGGGCGCGGTCGGCTGCAACCTGGAGGACTCCGACCCGGCGACCGGGGCGATGGTGGACGTCGCCGAGCAGGCCGACTTCCTCGCCGCGGTGCGCGCCGCCGACCCGGACCTGGTGCTCAACGCGCGGGTGGACGTGCACATCAAGGGCGACAAGTCGCTGGAGGACAGCGTGCGGCGCGCGCTGGCGTACTTCGAGGCGGGCGCGGACTGCGTGTACCCGCTGGGGTTGCCGTCCGACGAGATCGGCCGGTTCGTGGCCGCGGTCGGTGGCCGTCCGGTGAACATCGCGCACGGGCCGGGTTCGCTGACGCCGCCGGAGCTGGGCGCGCTCGGCGTGGCGCGGGTCAGCTTCGGGCCGGGGCTGCACCGGCTGCTCCTGGCGCGGCTGACGGAGCTGGTCACGGACCTGCGCGCGGGCGCCAGCCCTTATCGGGCGCGGCCTGCCGGCAACTAGCTACCGGCAAGTAATTAGTGTGGCCGCATGACTGTGGTCCGGATGCACGAGTGGGACGCCGACACCCGGGTGGACGCGGCGGGGGACGGGCGGTTCACCGCCCACCTCACCGACCGGTGGAGCGGCACCGGCGGGCGGCCCAACGGCGGCTACCTCGTCGCGTTCTGCCTGCGGGCGCTCGGCGAGGTGCTGCCGCACCCGGACCCGCTCGTCGTCGGCGCCCACTACCTGCGGCCCGGCGTCGTCGGACCGGCCCAGGTCGACACCGAGGTGGTGCGGGCCGGTCGTCGGCTGTCCACCGGCGAGGCGCGGCTGCGCTGCGGTGACCGGGAGGTGTTGCGGGTCGTCGCGTCCTACGCGGACCTGGGCGCCGCGACCGGCCGCACCCACGTGCTGGGCGCGCCGCCCGACCTGCCGCCGCCCGACGAGTGCGGCGACGTCTACGGCGGGGCGCGGCTGCCCGACGTCACCGTCGCCGACCGCGTCGACCTGCGCGCGCCCGAACCCCACGGCTGGGCCACGGGCCGCCCCACCGGCACCCCGACCACCGAGTTCTGGATCAGGTTCGCCGACGGACGTCCCGCCGACACCGCGTCCCTGGCGTCGCTGGTGGACTCCGCGGCGCCCGCCGTCCTCGAACTCGGCGAGACCGACTCCGCCACGGTCGAGCTGACCGTCCACGTGCGGGCGCGCCCCGCGTCGGACTGGCTCGCCGCCCGCGTCACCACCCGGCACGTCCTCGGCGGTTTCCACGAGGAGGACGTGGAGCTGTGGGACACCTCGGGGCGGCTCGTGGCCCAATCCCGCCAGCTCGCGCTCCTGCCCACCCGATAATCGGCGGCCCCCGCGGTCCGGCCCCGATATCCTTGACCCCAAATGAACACGATGTCGCACGCTGACCTGCGCAAACGCCTGTCCGAACTGATGTCGCGGGACCAGCGGAGGCTGGAACGCAGGCTCGACGGCGCGCGCAAGGTCCGCGACGACCAGGCCCGCGCGGCGGTGCTCGCCGAGGTCGAGGCCGACGTCGAGGCCGCCGAGCTGCGCGTCGCGCTGCGCCGCGAGGCCGTGCCGAAGATCACCTACCCGGCGGAGCTGCCCGTCAGCGCCCGCAAGGACGACATCGCCGCGCTCATCCGCGACCACCAGGTCGTGATCGTCGCCGGCGAGACCGGGTCGGGCAAGACGACGCAGCTGCCCAAGATCTGCCTCGAACTCGGCCGCGGCGTGCGCGGCCAGATCGGCCACACCCAGCCCCGCCGGCTCGCCGCGCGGACCGTCGCCGAGCGCGTCGCGCACGAGCTGGGCACCGAGCTGGGCGGCGCGATCGGCTACAAGGTCCGGTTCACCGACCACTCCGGCGACGACACGCTGGTCAAGCTCATGACCGACGGCATCCTGCTGGCCGAGCTGCAGACCGACCGGATGCTGTCGCGCTACGACACGATCATCATCGACGAGGCCCACGAGCGCAGCCTCAACGTCGACTTCCTGCTCGGCTACCTCAAGCAGCTGTTGCCGAAGCGGCCGGACCTGAAGGTCGTCATCACCTCGGCGACCATCGACCCGCAGCGGTTCTCCCGCCACTTCGGCGACGCGCCGATCATCGAGGTCTCGGGCCGCACGTACCCGGTCGAGGTCCGCTACCGCCCCGTCGTGGACCCCGAGGACCCGGACGCCGACCCGGACCGCGACCAGACGCAGGCCATCTGCGACGCCGTCCGCGAGCTGCAGGCCGAAGGGCCCGGCGACGTGCTGGTGTTCCTGTCCGGCGAACGGGAGATCCGCGACACCGCCGACGCCCTCGCCGCGCTCGACCTGCGCGACACCGAGATCCTGCCGCTGTACGCGCGGCTGTCGTTCGGCGAGCAGCACCGGGTGTTCCAGCCGCACCGCGGGCGGCGGGTCGTGCTGGCCACCAACGTCGCCGAGACGTCGCTGACCGTGCCCGGCATCAAGTACGTCATCGACCCCGGCACCGCCCGGATCTCCCGCTACAGCCACCGCCTCAAGGTGCAGCGGCTGCCGATCGAACCGGTGTCGCAGGCGTCGGCCAACCAGCGCAAGGGCCGCTGCGGGCGCGTGTCCGAGGGCATCTGCGTGCGCCTGTACAGCGAGGACGACTTCGACGCGCGCCCCGAGTTCACCGACCCGGAGATCCTGCGCACCAACCTCGCGTCGGTGATCCTGCAGATGACGTCCATCGGGCTCGGCGACATCGCCGCGTTCCCGTTCATCGACCCGCCCGAGACCCGCAACGTCAACGACGGCGTGCAGCTGCTGCAGGAGCTCGGGGCGCTGCTGCCCGCCGAGCGGAAGCTCACCCCGCTGGGCCGCAAGCTCGCGCAGCTACCCGTCGACCCGCGCCTGGCGCGCATGGTCGTGGAGGCCGACCGCAACGGCTGCGTCCGCGAGGTCATGGTCATCGCCGCCGCCCTGTCCATCCAGGACCCCCGGGAACGGCCGTCGGACAAGCAGCAGGCCGCCGACGAGTTCCACGCCCGGTTCAAGGACCCCGAGTCGGACTTCACCGCGTTCCTCAACCTGTGGCAGCACGTGCGGGAGCAGCAGAAGGCGCTGTCGTCCAACCAGTTCCGCCGGATGTGCCGCAACGAGTTCCTCAACTACCTGCGCATCCGCGAGTGGCAGGACATCTACCAGCAACTGCGGCAGGTCGCGAAGACCCTCGGCGTGCACGTCAACGACCAGCCCGCCGAGCCGCGCAACGTGCACATCTCGCTGCTGTCCGGGCTGCTGTCCCACATCGGCGTCAAGGACGTCCCCAAGCGCGACCCGGGCAAGCGCGCCGCCACCGAGTACCTGGGCGCCCGCAACGCGAAGTTCGCGATCTTCCCCGGCTCGGCCCTGTTCCGCAAACCGCCCCAGTGGGTGATGGCCGCCGAACTCGTCGAGACGTCGCGGCTGTGGGGCCGCACCGTCGCGAAGATCGAACCCGAGTGGGCCGAGAACCTCGCCGGGCACCTCGTCAAGCGCACCTACAGCGAACCGCACTGGGAGGCCAAGCGCGGCTCCGTCGTCGCGCTGGAGAAGGTCACCCTGTACGGGGTGCCGATCGTGGCGGCCCGCAAGGTGAACTACGGGCGCATCGACCCCGAGCTGTCCCGCGAGCTGTTCCTCCGGCACGCCCTCGTGCAGGGCGAGTGGACCACCCACCACAAGTTCTTCCACCACAACCGGGCGCTGCTCGCCGAGGTCGAGGAGCTGGAGAACCGGGCCCGGCGGCGCGACATCGTCGTGGACGACGACACCCTCTACGACTTCTACGACCAGCGCGTGCCCGCCGACGTGGTGTCCGCGCGGCACTTCGACACCTGGTGGAAGAAGACCCGGCACACCCAGCCCGACCTGCTGACCTTCGACAAGGCGATGCTGGTCAACGAACGCGCCGCGGTCACCCCCGACGCCTACCCCGACGAGCTGCGCCGCGGCGGGCTGCGCCTGCCGCTGACCTACCGGTTCGAACCCGGCGCGCCCGTCGACGGCGTCACCGTCGACCTGCCGCTGCCCGCGCTCACCACCCTGCCCGACGACTCCCTGTCGTGGCAGGTGCCGGGCCTGCGCACCGACCTCGTCGTCGCCCTGATCCGGTCGCTGCCCAAGCCGCTGCGCCGCAACTTCGTGCCCGTGCCCGACGTCGCCGCCGCGGCCCTGTCCGGCATCAAGACCGACGAACCGCTCCTGCCCGCGCTGGAACGCGAACTGCGCGCGCTGACCGGCGTCGTCGTCGCCCGCGACCAGTGGCAGCTCGACCAGGTGCCCGAACACCTCAAGCTCACGTTCCGGATCGTCGACGAGAACGACCGCGAGCTCGCCCAGGGCAAGGACCTCGCCGCCCTCAAGCGCAAGCTCCAGGGGCAGCTGCGGGAAACGCTCGCCGCCGCCGCGAGCAACCTCGCCCGCACCGGCCTCACCACGTGGGACATCGGCGACCTGCCCCGGACCGTCGAGCGGCAGCGGTCCGGCATCGTCGTCACCGCCTACCCGGCCCTGGTCGACAAGGGCGACACCGTCGCCGTCGAGATCCTCGACACCCCCGGACGGCAACGCCAGGCCATGTGGCGCGGCACCCGCCGCCTGCTCCTGCTCAACACCCCGTCACCGGTCAAGACGCTGCAACGCGGCCTGAACAACGCCGAGAAGCTCGCGCTCACCCGCAACCCGCACGGCGGCGTCGCGCCCCTGCTCGCCGACTGCATCTCCGCCGCCGTCGACAAGCTCCTGCGCGACGCCGGCGGCCCCGTCTGGGACCAGGCCGCGTTCGCCAAGCTCACCGACCACGTCCGCCGCGGCCTCGGCGAGACCACGTTCGACGTCGTCCACAAGGTCCGCCGCGTCCTCGAAGCCGCCCAGGACGTCGAACTGCGCCTCAACGCCGTCCGCGGCCCCGTGTTCGAGGAATCCCTCGCCGACGTCCGCGCCCAGCTCGCCGGCCTCGTCCACAAGGGCTTCGTCACCGCCGCCGGCGCCGACCGGCTCCCCGACGTCCACCGCTACCTCCAGGGCATCGCCCGCAGGCTGGAGAAGCTGCCCGAGAACGTCCGCCGCGACCAGGAGTGGATGGACCGCGTCCACGCCGTCCACGGCGAGTACCGCGAACTGCTCGCCTCCCTGCCCGCCGACGAACCGCACGACGAGCTCGACGAGGTGCGGTGGATGATCGAGGAGCTGCGGCTGAGCTACTTCGCCCAGACCATCGGCACCCGCTACACCGTCTCCGACAAGCGGATCTTCAAAGCCCTCGACGCCGTGCCCCGCTGACGCCGCCCGGGGGTTCGTCCGGGGGGGGGGGCGTCCGCGGTCCAGGGCCGTCAGGACCGCCCGCCCGAACGGTGCAGGGTGATCGTCGTCCACGCGCCCACGTGGACGCGGTCGCCCGGCTCCAGCGGGCACGGCACGTTCGGCCGCAACGGCTCGTCCCCGCCGTTCACCGTCGTCCCGTTCGTCGACCCCAGGTCCACCACCGACCACCCGTCACCCGACGCCACCAGCACCGCGTGGTGGTGCGACACACCGGGGTCCTCCGGCGGACCCACCAGGTCCACGTCCGGGAAGGTCCCCCGCGACCGGCTCCGCCGCCCCACCGACGCCCGCCGGCCCGTCAACGCGAACCGGCGCGGCGGGCAGAACTCCGGGAACGCCATCGACCCCGCGTCCGGACCACCCTGCGCCACCACCCGGTCGAAGTACGCCCGATCGGCCTCCACCGTCACGTGCCACGACACCGGAGCCTCCCGCGCGGCGCCGGGCGGGGGAGCGGCGACCACCGGTTTCAGCGAATCGTGCCCGCACTCCTCGCAGAACCGGCCCACCCGCACCGCACCGCACGCCGCACACGACTCCTCCGCCGACGCCGACGCCGACGCCGGCCCGGACGAAGACGCCGACGGGGACGGGGACGGGGACGGCTCGGACGGCGTGCCCGCCGCGATCGGCGCGCCGCACACATCGCAGTAGTCGTCGGTGGCCGAACCGTGGCCCGCCGCGCACGTCGCCATCCCTAGTCCTTCCCGACCCGCCTGGTCACCGTCGACCGCGTGTCCAGCGTCATCTCGTCCGCGTCGGCCACCCGCGCCCGCAGCTTCACCGTCCCCGTCCGCGCGTCCCGCACCTCCACCACCCCGGCCAGCAGCTTCGCCGTCTCCGCGTTCCCCGACTCGTGCGCCAGCCGCACCGCCCGACCCAGCTTCGCCGTCGCCCGGCCCACGTCACCGGCCCGGCGCGCCTCCAACCCGTCCCGGATCGCGTCCGCCAGCTCCGCCTGACCCGTGTAGTGCGCCACCTCCGAGCTGATCCGCGTCGACAACGCCGCGTCGTCCGTCCACACCGCCAGCACCCGCCCCTGACCCAGCACCTCGCCCGCCGGCCCCACCAGGCTCACCCGCGACGCCAACATCCGCTCGCCGACGCCCGCCGGCCGCACCCGGACCCCCAGGTGGTAGTCCCGGCTCTCCCCGCCCGCCCACGCGCCCGTCGGGTAGTCGCCCGTCCGCGGCCCCGCCTCCGCCCGCCGGCCCGTCAGGTCCACCAACCCCGGCGCCGCCTGCTTCAGGAACCGCACCGACGCGCCCTCCGGCGTCCACAGGCGCAGCGACACGTCCGCCACCGCCTTGCCCATCGCCGTCGCCGCCATCGACCGGAAGTCGTCGGCCAACCCCGCCGGGTCCGCCACGATGTCCACCGTCCCCAGCAGCGCCTCCGAGATCCGACGCAGCTCCGAGACCTCCCAGTCCGTGCCCACGCCCCGGCAGTCGCACGTGAACCGGCCCGCCACCGCGTCCAGGTTCTCCTCCAGCTGCGCCGCAGACTCGTGCTGGTTCGCCCCGTCGGTCAACAGGATCGCGTGCCTCGGCCCGCCCTCGTGCCCCTCGAACAACGTCGCCGCCGCCACCAGCCACCGGCCCATCGCCGTGCCGCCGTCCGCGCGCAACCGGTGCACCGCCCGCTTCGCCTCGGCCCGCGTCCCCGGACCCGCCACCGCCAGCGACCCCGTCCGCGGGTACACCACCGTCGCCGTGTCCGTGCCCGCCACCACCGCGAACCGCACCCCGTCGCGCAGCGCCTCGACCGCCGCCACCGTCGCCTGCTTCGCCGCGGCCAGCTTCGTCGGCGGGTACCGCATCGACCCCGACGTGTCCACGATGATCACCTCGGCGGCGTCCGCCGACACCACCGGCCCCCCGTCACCCGTCGCGGTCACCGTCACGATCGCGTCGACGTCCGCGGCCCCCTCCGGCAGGTACTCGTTCTGGAACACCTCGACCGCGAACTCAAGCGCCATGCCCACCCCGCAGCTGCACGACGACCACCGTGATGTTGTCGTGCCCGCCCGCCTTCAACGCCACCTCGACCAGCTCCCGCGCCACCTCCACCGGCGTCACCCCCCGCGGCAGCACCGCGAGCAGGTCCTCCGGCTCCGGCACGTAGTTCCACAACCCGTCGCTGCACAGCACCAGCAGCCCCGGCGTCTCCACCGCGAACGTCACCGTCTGCGGCCCGCCGATCCCCGAGTCCGCGCCCAGCCACCGCGACAGCACGTGCGCGCGCCGGTCGGTCGACGCCTCCTCCTCGGTGAGCACGCCCTCCGCGACCAGCTGCGCCGCCCACGTGTCGTCCACCGTCAACCGCGCCGCGCCCGCCTCGGCCACCAGGTACGCGCGGCTGTCGCCCACCCAGCCCACCGTCGCCGAGCCGCCCGTCACCACCGCCGACACGTACGTGCACGACGGCGCGACCTCCGCCGCCTCCGGCCGCGCCAACCGGGCCACCGCCTCGTTCGCCGCCGCCACCGCGTCCGCCGTGGCCAGCTCGGCGTCCATCCCGGACTGCAACCCCGTCAGCAGCACGTCCACGGCCGTGTCCACCGCCAGCTGCGACGCCTGCTCCGCCCGCTCCGACGACGCCACCCCGTCGCACACCACCGCCGCGACACCGCGGCCGCGCACCCGGCCGAACGCCATCGAGTCCTCGTTGCGCTGCCGCCGCCTGCCCCGGTCGCTCACCCCCGCCACGCCCGGCAGCACGAACTCCACCCGGTCCCGTGCCGACGGCCGCGCCCGCCCGCACGCCTCGCAGAACCCCTCGGCGTCGAACTCCTCACCGCCGCACGCGCACATCGGCGGCCACTGCGCGCCCGGACCACCCACCGGTGTCCGCTGCACGCGCAGGTTCCGCCCGCACGCCTCGCAGAAGCGGTCCTTCGCCGACACCGGCGACGCGCACTCGGGACACGATTCCATCATCACACCAACGTCCTGGGCCGGACCGCGTTCGCGCGGTCGACGAGAGCGATGCGTTCCTCGGGGCTGTCCGCCAGCCGCGCCAACTGCCGGTAGCAGCGCTCCAGGCCCGACCGCAGACCCGACTCGGTCAGCTCGCACCCCAGCAGCCGCCCCGCGGGCCGCGACCCGTCACCGGGCAACGACTCCAACGCCACGCGCAACAGTTCCGCGGTCAACCCCGCCCGCCTCGCCACGTCCAACTCCAACCCCGACAGCCTCGCACCGGCCGCCACCACGTCCTCCAGCGCACCACCGGACCGCGCGCCACCGGCCACGACACCCGACCCCACCACGCCCGCGCGCAACTCCTTGTCGATCGTCGCCCCGCCCACCGGAACCCGCCCGATCTGCGCCCGCACCGCCGCCACCTGCGCCGCCACGTGGTGGATCGACGTGTCCGGCACGGAGTGCAGCACCGCCACCGCAGCCTCCCGCTCACCCGAGCCCACCAGCACCCGCGCCAACCCGAACGCCGCCGACACGTACGAGTGATCGGTGCGCCACACCGCCTCGTAACCGGCCGCCGCCGCGTCCGCGTCACCCAACGCCTCCGCGCACACCGCCGCCGCCAACTTCGGCGCCGCCTCGCCCGGCAGCACGTCGCACACCCGCTCGAACGCCATCAGCTCGGCCACCGACCGGCCCGCCACGAACGAGGCCAGCCCCCGGTAC
>NZ_JBHTLK010000180.1:8690-15011 GCF_042678885.1 Saccharothrix hoggarensis | reverse complement strand
CACCGCTCGCGGCGGCGGTCCAGGAGGCGCGGCTGCGCGGGGCGGGTCTCGTGCTCGGACCGCTGGAGCCGCCGGCGCCGGATCGCGTCGGCCTGGTGCGCGACGTGACCGCGCTGGTCGGCGACGTGCCGCTGGTCCTGCACGGCAGGCGGCACTGGGACCCGCACTGGTCGGCGCGGCCGGTGGTGTCGGTCGAGGTGCCCGCGCCGGGCCCCGACGAGCGGGCGCGGCGGTGGGCGGAGGCGTTGGCCGACGCCTCCGGCGCCGAGGTCGACGGCGCGCTCGTGGCCGACCTCGCCGGGTACCGGCTGGGCAACGACGAGGTGACCCGTGCCGTGGCGGTCGCGACGCGGCTGGCCGTGCTGGAGGACCGCCCGGTGGGCCTCGCGCACGTCCGCGCCGGCGTGCGGGCGCAGAACGGGGCCGGGCTGGAGAAGCTCGCGCGGCGCATCAACCCCGCCGTCGGCTGGGACGACCTCGTGCTGCCCGGTCCGACCCGCAAGCAGCTCGACGAGCTCGTCCTGCGGGTGCGGCACCGGGAACGGGTGCTCGGGCAGTGGCGGATGCGGCCCGGCGGCGGTCGGGGACGTGGCGTGGTGGCGTTGTTCGCGGGCGAGTCGGGCACCGGCAAGACCATGTCGGCCGAGGTGGTCGCCGCCGAGGTCGGCATGGACCTGTACGTGGTCGACCTGTCGTCGGTGGTGGACAAGTACATCGGCGAGACGGAGAAGAACCTGGAGCGGATCTTCACCGAGGCGGCGGGCGTGCACGGCGTGCTGCTGTTCGACGAGGCCGACGCGGTGTTCGGGAAGCGGTCCGAGGTCAAGGACTCGCACGACAAGCACGCCAACATGGAGTCGGCCTACCTGTTGCAGCGCATCGAGTCGTTCGACGGGATCGCCGTGCTGACCACCAACCTGCGGTCCAATGTGGACGAGGCGTTCACGCGCCGGATCGACGTCATCGCGGACTTCCCGGTGCCGGACGCCGAGCAGCGCCACGCGTTGTGGGACCGCTGCCTCGGCGACGCCGTCCCCCGGTCCGACGACCTCGACCTGGCGTTCTGCGCGGAGCGGTTCGACCTCGCCGGCGGTTCCATCCGCGCGTGCGCCGTGACCGCCGCCTACCTGGCCGCCGCCGCTGACCGCCCGGTGGCCATGTCCCACATCGTCGCGGCGATCCAGCAGGAGTACCGCAAGCTCGGCCGGCTCGTGCTGGAGAACGAGTTCGGCCCGTGGCTCGCGGCACGGCAGCCGTGACCGGCCGACCGATCACCCGGTCGACGCACGAGAGGAAGAAATGCACGCACACGACCACCCACCCGAACACGCCCAGGCGCACCCCGTCCGGCCCGTTCCCGCGGCGGAGCACGTCGGGCACGGCCACGCCGAGGTGCTGGAGTCACAACGCGCGGTCGGCAACGCCGCGACGAGCAGGTTCGTCGCCCTGGCACGGCAGGTGGAGCAGGTGTCGGAGGAGCCGACCGTGCAGCGGTCGACCGTTCCCGACGTGCTGCGACGTCCCGGCCGGCCGCTCCCGACCGGCTTGCGGACCGACATGGAGGCCCGCCTGGGCGCGGACTTCTCCACCGTGCGGGTGCACTCCGACGCCGCCGCGGTCCGTTCGACGGAGGAGATCGGCGCACGCGCGTACACGTCGGGCGAGCACATCGTCGTCGGTCGCGACGGCAACGACCCGCACACCTGGGCGCACGAGCTGACCCACGTCATCCAGCAGCGCCAGGGCCCGGTGTCGGGCACCGACCACGGCGACGGCCTGCACCGGAGCGACCCGTCGGACCGCTTCGAGAAGGCGGCCGAGGCCAACGCCACCCGTGTCCTGCGGAACGACCCGCCGGCGGCACACACCGATCACGGGGGTCACGCAGACCACGCGGGTCACGCCGATCACGGGGGCCACGCGGGCCACGCGGGTCACGGGGCGCACTCGGACGGCGGCGCTCCGGCCGTGCAGCGCACACCGGCCGTCTGGAGCCTGGAGCCGGCCGTCAACGAGGCCGTGGGGCTGGATTCGAGCGGCAACCCGCAGTCGTTCTGGCCCGCCATCGCCGGCGCGGCCCAGGACTACTCCACCCTGAAGGCCTCGGACGTCGGCCGCCGCCGTCACACGCTCACCCGGCTGACGAACGCGATCGAGGAGTGGGAACGCAACCAGGCGACCCGGACCCTGTCCGTCTTCAGCTCGGCCCAGACCCGCGCCAAGAGGCGGCTCATCGGCGAGCTGCGCCGGTTGATGACGGGCGAACTCCGGGAGATCGCGGACCTGGAGGAGCAGGAGCGCCAACAGCGAGCCGAGGCCGCGGCGGCGCCCGCGACGGCGATGGCGATCGGCGGCAGTGGCGGCAACGCGCCGGCGTCGTCGTCCGACGAGTACAGCTCCGACGACGACATCGACACGGCGGCGCTGCGAGCCAGGTTCACCGGCGTCGCGCCGCTGCCCGCCACCGTGGACGTGCACGCGCACTTCACCAAGCGCCGCAGGCTCCCGGCGATCAGCCGGGAAGGTCTCCGGCCAGGCGCCTCCCGCGGCATCGGGCTGGTGAACACCGACCGCGAGCCCGACACCCAGTTCACCTACCTGCTGTCCGGTTCGCCGGACGCCATCAGGTACGCGCCGGCCGAGGCCGGCGGGGCGGCGGTCGGCGTCCTCAGCTCGGGCGTCAACTTCGGCAGGGACAGCAACTACGGCGGCGGCGCGTACATGCACGCCGGTGGCGCGCCACCGATCCGTGACGCCCAGACCCACGGCGGTGGCGGACCGCTCTCGTTCACCCTGCCCGCGACGCCGCGGACCAAGCAGGGCATGGCGGACTTCATCAACCCGCGCCTCCTCGCCGCGGGCCAGCAGCTCCTCACGCCGGACGAGGCGTACCGGCGCGTGCTGGCCGAGCTGTACCGGCGCATGGGCATCACCATCGCCAAGGACCTGGCCCGAGCCTGATCACCACGACCGCGCCCCGGCACCCTTGGTGCCGGGGCGCTTCGGCGTGCGCGCCGACCGGCCGCCCGTCCGCGATGCCCGTTCAGGCAAAGGCTCTGCCCCCGCCCGAGCCCGCCGGCCCTGCCCCCGCACGGTGATCCACAGCAGGCTGGTGGAGCCAGAGCGGAAGAAGCGTCAAGGACAAGGAGCGACCATGCCGCAGTACCTCTCCCCCGGCGTGTACGTGGAGGAGGTCCAGACCGGGGCACGTCCGATCGAGGGTGTCGGCACCGCGGTGGCCGCCTTCGTCGGCTTCGCCGAGCAGGGCCCCTTCCACCAGCCGACCCTGGTGGCGAACTGGAACCAGTACGTCCAGCACTTCGGCGGCTTCATCGAGGGCGCCTACCTCGCGCACGCCGTCTACGGCTACTTCGCCAACGGCGGCGGCTCGGCGTACGTGGTCCGGGTGGGCGGCGCGGCGCAGACGACGGAGCCGGTCGCGCCCGAACCCGCCGCGCTCGGCGGCCTGCGGATCGCCGCGCTGCCCTCCGCCGGCGCGGACGTCACGGTCGAGGTCGCCGACGCCGAAGGGGAGAACCCGCCGGACGACCGCTTCCGGCTGCTGGTCCGGCAGGGCGACCGGGTCGTGGAGACCTACGACGTCTCGACCCGCCGCAACCTCAAGAACTACGTCGTCACGCACGTCACCGAGCGCTCGAAGCTGATCTCCGTCACGGAGGCGTCCGGCGCCGCGCTGACCCGTCCGGACAAGCAGTCCGTCGGCCTGCCCGCGCCGGTCGCCCCCGGTCCCGCGAAGGTCGACCCGCAGGAGTACGTGGGCGACCCGGAGGCCCGGACCGGCTTCGGCGGCCTGGAGAACGTCGACGAGGTCACCATGGTCGCGGTGCCCGACCTGATGAGCGCGTACCAGCGGGGCCTGATCGACCTCGAAGGCGTGAAGACCGTGCAGCAGGCGGCGATCTCGCACTGCGAGCGGATGGGTGACCGGGTCGCCGTGCTCGACGCGCCGCCCGGGCTGTCGCCGCAGCGCGTGCGGACGTGGCGGATGGAGGAGGCCAACCACGACTCCCGCTACGCCACGCTGTACTACCCGTGGATCAAGGTGTTCGACCCGGCCACCGGCCGCAACGCGCTCGTCCCACCGTCCGGGCACGTCGCCGGCGTGTGGGGGCGCAGCGACGCCGAGCGCGGCGTGCACAAGGCCCCCGCCAACGAGGTCATCCGCGGCGCGGTGGACCTGGAGACGGCGCTGAGCAAGAGCGAGCAGGACCTGCTGAACCCCGTCGGCGTGAACTGCCTGCGGTCGTTCCCCGGTCGCGGCATCCGGATCTGGGGCGCGCGCACCCTGTCGTCCGACCCGGCGTGGCGCTACCTGAACGTGCGGCGGCTGTTCAACTTCCTCGAGGAGTCGATCCTCATCGGCACCCAGTGGGTGGTGTTCGAGCCGAACGACGACCGGCTGTGGGCGGGCATCCGCCGCAACATCACCGCGTTCCTCACCGAGCAGTGGCGCCAGGGGGCCTTGTTCGGCCGCACGCCGGCCGAGGCGTTCTACGTCAAGTGCGACCGGGACAACAACACGCCCGAGTCGATCGACCTCGGCCAGGTCGTGTGCGAGATCGGCGTCGCGCCGGTCAAGCCCGCCGAGTTCGTCGTCTTCCGCCTGTCGCAGTTCTCCGACAACACCAGTCTCGTCAGCGAGTGACCACCCCCTCCACCCGATCACCTGATCGTTGAAAGGCGGCAACAGCCATGGCAGAAGGCGACGCCCTCTCCACCCACATCTTCGGCCTCCAGCTCGGCGCGTACGTCGTCGAATCGCTCCAGGAGGTCAGCGGGGTCACCGTCGAAGAGGACGTGGTGGAGATCTCGCAGGTCACCCCGCAGGGCAAGCCGTTGCTGCGCAAGCAGCCCGGCGCGCGCAAGGGCGGCGAGATCACCGTCACCCGCGGCATGGACAAGAGCAAGGAGTTCACCAAGTGGCTCAAGGAAACCCTGAACAAGGGCGACGTGGAGTCCGCGCGGCAGAACATCACCATCGAGATCATGAACAGCAAGGGTGAGACCGAGCGGCGGCTGAACCTGGTCAACGGCTGGGTCAGCCGGTGGGAGGGCCCGTCGCTCAAGGCGGGCGAGTCCAGCGCGGCCACCGAGAAGGTGACCATCACCTTCGAAGACATCACCCTGGAGGACTGATGCGCCGCCGGGTGATCGGCCTCGACTCGTTGGACGAGCTGGCCGAGCCGACGAAACGGGCAGCCGAGGCCCCTCGCGAGCCCGCGGCCCTCACCGAGTTCGAGTTCGAGCTGCCGCGCGGGTACGTCGACGCGGACGGCGTGGTGCACCGGCACGGCCGGATGCGCCTGGCCACGGCGCGCGACGAGCTCCGCCCGCAGATCGACCTGCGCGTCAAGGAGAACCCCGGCTACCTCAGCGTGCTGCTGCTCAGCACCGTCATCACCGAGCTGGGAGACGTCGAGGAGGTGAACGTCGGCGTCGTGGAGCGCATGTTCGCCACCGACATCGCGTTCCTCCAGGACTTCTACCGCCGCATCAACAGCGAGGGCCACACCAGGGCGGGCGTGACGTGCCCGTCGTGCGGCAGCGCGTTCGAGGTCGACCTGGCGGGTGGTCGCCTGGGGGAATCGTGACGTACGCGGCCGACCGGCTGCACGAAGAGGTCGCGTACGTGGCCTACCACTTCCACTGGCCGCGCGAGGAGATCCTCGACATGGAGCACCACGAGCGCTTGCGCTGGGTGCGGGAGATCGCGCGCATCAACACGAGGGTGAACGAAGGGGGGTGACCCATGAGCTTCTGGTCCCGTTTCCGCCGTGCCAAGCCGGAACCGCCGGCGACCGCGACCGCCGCTGCCGCGCCCCGTCCCGCCCCGAGCGGCGGCTGGCGCGCGGCACCGCCGATGGAGGGCGTGATCCAGCGCGCGGCGATGCCCGTGAGCGACGGCCTGCGCTTCCGCAACGGCCTGACGTCGTGGCAGGACCACACGTTCGGCACGACCATGGGCCACTCCGTGACCGCGGACGCGCCCGGCGGCGTGATCCACGGCCTGGCCCGTCCCACCGGGTTCCCGAGCGAGGCGCACGGCGGCGAATCTCTCACCGTCGCGCTGCGGTACCGGAACACGCCGGGACCGGACGGCACGCCGGACCCGTCGCAGCCCTCGCCGGCACCACAGCCGCAGCGACCGAAGCCGCCGGAGTCATCACGGTCGTCGTCGGATCTGACGGGACGATCCGAACCCTTGGTGTCGGTGAAGGCATCGGGGACGGCACCAGGAACGGCCGTGGCGTCGGGGGCGGCGGCGCACCCGGCTTCGCCCGAGCCGTCGGGGTTGTCGGG
>NZ_JBHTLK010000180.1:0-8593 GCF_042678885.1 Saccharothrix hoggarensis | reverse complement strand
GGGGCTGTCGGGGCTGTCGGGGCTGTCGGGGCTGTCGGGGCTGTCGGGGCTGTCGGGGCTGTCGGGACGGTTGCCGGAGTCGTCGTCCGAGCGGTCGTCTGAGCGGTCGTCGGTCGGTCCGGTGGCCCTGCGGCCGCTGGGACAGCCGTTGACGGTCGCCCGGCGTGACGTCACACCGCCACGCCCCGTGCCGGTGGTGCGGGGCGCGGCCGGCGGACCCAAGCCGTCCGCCGCAGCAGCGGGCAGCACGGCAGGCACCAGTACGCCAGGGAGCAGCACGCCGGTTCCCTCCACCTCCGGCAGCAACGCGTCAGGTAACAACCCGTCGGCGGGTGGCACGTCGGCAGGTGGTGCATCGGCAGGTGGTGCCGCTCCGATCGTGCAACGGTCGGTGAAGCGGGGTGCGCGGACCGACGCGCCGTTGCTGGGCGAGCCGTTGACCGAGCTGCCGCCCAGCGCGGTGGTGGCTCCGGACAACGCGCCCCTGACCGCCGGGCCGGTGGTGCAGCGGGCCCAGTGGACGAACCCCGCCACCAACTCCCCGGCCAACCCGGCACAGGTTCCGCCGGCCGTCCAACGGGCTCAGGCCAACGCCGCCGCCCAGCCGACGCTCACCACCCCGGCCACCCCGACGTCCCGACCGGCAGTCCCGCCCAAGCCCGACAACCCGACCACTCCGACACCCGCGGTCCGGCGAACTCCCGGCGAGCCATCCTCCCCAGAGCAGGCGCGACCAGTAGTCCGGCCGGCCGACACCAACCCCAGTGCCCCCGCCACCTCTACGCACCCCGCGTCACCACCCACGGTGCAGCGGGCAACCACCGACGCTCCCGCACCGGTGGTCCGGGGTGGCGAGCCGCCCCGGACGTCCGCGACCGCCGAGCGGCAAGCCGACTCGTCACCGATCCCGGTGGTGCAGCGAAAAACGGCGCGGAGCGAGACCCGGAACGAGGCGTCGGCCGTCCGCCCGGTGATCGGGATCGGCGCGCCGATCTCGGAGATCCCACCCACGGCAGCCCTCGACCCCACCGGGCCGAGGCTCCCCACCCCCGTCCAGACCTCCACCGCACCCGTCCCGCCGGTGGTCCGGACACAGCCCAGTCCCGCGCAACCCGGTCCCGCCCAATCCAGTCCTGCACAGCCCAGTCCCGCGCAACCCAGTCCCGCACAGCCCAATCCGGTGCGACCCACTCCCGCACAGCCCGACCCCGTGCGGACCAACCCGGCCCACACCGGCCCGGCCCACACCAACCCGGCCCAGAGCAACCCGGCCGACAGCACCACGGCTCAGGCCAACCCCGCGCCGGTCGCACCACTGCCCCTCCAGCGACCGGACCAGCGGTCGGATCGTCAGCCGGAACAGCGGCCGAATCACCGGCCGGCCGGGCGGCAGGACCAGCGGTCGGACAGCGGTCGTCGCGGAACGTCCCCTCGTCCCGAAGTGGTGCCCGTCGCCCGATTGGCACCCACCCGAACCTCGACCACTCCCCACCCGACCGTCCAGCGCTCCACCGTCCAACGCTCCACCACCCAGCTCGCCACCACCCAGCGCTCCACCGCCCACCTCACCCGCCACCGCACCGCACCACTGATCGCCGACCGCCCCCTGGTCCTCCGCAGCGCCATCGAGACGTCGGCACCCCCGCCGCGGACCAACCCGACCAGCAAGGTGGTCCCGGTGCGCTGGACCCCGGAACCCCAGGTCCAGCGGGCCGCGCAACGCTCCCCCGTCCGCCCCGCTCCACCGCGACCGCGGCCGACCACCCACCCGACGCAGAACACCCCCGGCCCGCCGGTGGCGCCCGCGTACCCGCCGGTCGCGGTCACGGCACCGCCTCTCCCCACCACACCACCGAGACCACGTCTGCCGACCGTGCAACGCGCGACCGGCGCGTCGAGCGAACCGCGACCCGTCAGCAGACCGCCGACCCCCACGCCCACCCCGGCGCAAACGATCACCAGAGCCACCACCAAGACCCAACCCGAGAGCGACGACGAGACCGACGACGCGAAGCCGCACCACGCGCCGTCCCGCGCCGACCTCGACCAGCTCGCCCGCTCGCTGATCGACCCCGTCAGCAGGTTGCTGCGGGCCGAGGTGCGGCACGGGCGGGAGCGGGCCGGACGGCTCCACGACCGCCGCCGCTGACCGCGCCACCCACCCGTCGAACACCCAGCCGAACCAGGAAGAGCCCGATGTCCGACACCATCTTCGCCACCAGCGTCTTCTTCCGGCTCGCCATCGCGGGCAACGACCTCGGCGCGTTCCACACCTGTGACGGCATGGGCGCGCAGATGGAGGTCGAGCAGTTCGCCGAGGGCGGCAACAACGGCTTCACGTGGCAGCTGCCGTCCCGCATCACGTGGTCGAACATCACGATGACGCGGCCGGTCACGAGCGACACGGCGAAGGTCGTCAAGTGGCTCAACGACGTCGTCAAGCGGGTCGAGCGCAAGGACGGCGAGATCGTCGCGCTCACCCCGGACGGGACGACGATCGCGAGCTGGCAGGTGCAGGGCATCGTCCCGGTCCGGTGGCAGGGCCCGTCGTTCGACCCGGCCACCTCGCAGGCCGCCGTGGAGACGATCGAGTTCGCCCACGAGGGCATCCAGGCGTCCTGAGAGGAGCACGTCGTGGCAGGCAAGGCAGGCGCGAGCCTCACGCGCGCCCAGCTGGTCATCATGGAGCCGCCCGCGAAGGTGGGCGCGCGGCCGGGCGGTCGGCTCGCCAGCGTCAAGTTCCAGTTCAACCCGAACTCGCTCAGCCTGACGAAGAACGTCGAGTGGCGGCGCAGGCCGTCGCGGATGGCGGGGCAGACGGCGGTGCCGGAGTTCGTCGGCAGCGGGCCGCGCACGCTGTCGGTCGAGGTGTTCCTCGACGCCACCGCGACGCACGACAACTCGGTGGAGAACCGGGTCGAGCAGCTGCTCCTGGCGTGCGTGCCCACGAAGAAGAGCCGGGCGAAGAAGAAGCCCGCGAGCCCGTGGGTGCGGTTCGAGTGGGGCACGGCGAAGACGACGTCGTTCGACGGCGTGCTGTCGAACCTGTCGGTGGACTACTCGCTGTTCGACGTGGACGGCAAGCCGCTGCGCGCCCGGTGCGGGTTGTCGATCGAGGAGGCCGGGTCCGACGTGCCGGGTCAGAACCCGACGTCCGGGTCGCGCGAGGCCCGTCGCACGCACCGCGTGGTGGCCGGGGACAGCCTGCCGGAGCTGGCGTGGCGCGAGTACGGCGACGCGACCGCGTGGCGGGTGATCGCCGAGGCCAACGACATCGACGACCCGATGTCCCTGGCGCCGGGCGTGGAACTGCTGGTGCCCGCGGTGGAGGAGGTGCGATGAGCAACGTCGGCCGGGCGTTCGCCGCGCTGCCCGTGGTGCGGGCGGGTTCGCTGACGGAGGCGTGGAACGAGCGGCTGGTGAGCTGCGTGGTGGACGAGAACGTGGGTCTGCCCGACTCCGCCGTGCTGACCTACCACGACGACAACTTCGAGCTGCTCGCCGATGCCGCCATCGAGATCGGCACGCCGGTCCGGGTGTCCGTGTCGAGCGTGCTGGACAACGGGACGGAGCCGCTGTTCACCGGCGAGGTGACCGCGGTGGAGGCGGACGCGGACTCGACCGGCTCGTTCACCGTCATCCGGGCCATGAACAAGGCGCACCGGCTGTTCCGCGGCCGGAAGGTCGAGGCGTTCCGCAACACGACCGCGGCCCAGGTGGTGCGGCGGGTGGCGAAGGGCGCCGGGCTGACCGTGGGCCGGATCGAGGTGGCCGCGGTGACGTACCGGCAGATCAGCCAGCCCGCGATCTCCGATTGGGAGTTCCTGCAGCTGATCGCCCAGGAGCACGGCGTGGTCGTGCAGGTGGACGACCAGGGCGCGTTGGAGCTGGTCAAGCCGCGCGCGGCGGCCGGCGCGCCGCCCGTGGGCACGTCCGCGGACGTGAACCCGCTGGTGCTGCACCACCGCGACAACCTGCGGTCGGTGCGCGCCTCCCTGTCGAGCGTCGACCAGGTGAGCGGTGTCGAGGTGCGCGGCTGGGACGTGGCCACGAAGAAGGCGCTGGTGGCCGTGGCGCCCGCCGTCGTCAGCACGACCGTGGCGCCGGGCATGTCGCCGACGGTGATCGGCAAGGCGTTCCGGGCGGGCGCGCGGACGCTGGTGGCGGACACGCCGTACGCCACGCAGGCGGAGACGACCGTGGTGGCGCAGTCGCTGGCGGCGGCGGCCAGCGCCGGTTTCGCCGAGATCGAGGCGGTCGCCGACGGCGAGCCGAAGCTGCGGGCGGGCGTGCCGATCACGCTCAGCGGCGTCGGCGCCGCGTTCAGCGGCCGGTACACGGCCACGTCGGTGCGGCACGTGCTGGAGCCGGGCGAGGGCTACCGCAGCATCGTCACGGTGAGCACGTCGCCGGACCGCTCGCTGGCCGGCCTGACCGCCGGCGCGGCGCCGCGCACGGGCCGGATGCCGGGCCTGGCGACCGCGATCGTCACCGACATCAAGGAGGTCGGCGGCGAGCGCGGGTGGGTGCGGCTGAAGTTCCCGTGGCTCGACGACAACTACGTCACCGACTGGGTGCGCACGGTGCAGCCGGGCGGTGTGCGCGGCGGCGGCGTGTTCAGCCCCGAGGTCAACGACGAGGTGCTCGTCGGCTTCGAGCAGGGCAGCCTGGACCGGCCGTACGTGCTGGGCGGCCTCTACAACGGGGTGGACCAGCCGACGCCGCACGCCGTGCCGCTGGTGGACCGCAAGAGCGGCCGCGTCAACCGCCGGTCGCTGGTGTCGCGCGGCGGCAACCGGCTCGACCTGCTCGACGGCATGACCGCCGCCGGCGTGCGGCTCACCACCGGCGACCAGCGGCTCGACATCACGCTCGACGAGAAGACCGGGCAGGTGGACATCCAGGTCCGCGGTCCGGGCGGCGGTCGGCCGCTCGGCGCGATCACGCTCACCAGCCGCGGCATCACGGTCGACGCGATGAGCGGCGACCTGGTCCTCAACGGCCGCTCGGTGAGCGTCAACGGGGCCACCGTGTCGGTCAAGGGCACCGACGTGTCGGTCAAGGGCGTCAAGTCGGCCACGGTCGACGGCGGGCTCCGGGCCGTGCTGAAGGGCGCCGAAGTGCACCTCAACCCCCCGCTCGCACCCTGAACCCCCTGATCGCGAAGAGAGGTCGACATGCCATCCGCCGTCCGGCTCGGTGACCAGACGTCCCACGGCGGCGCCGTCGGTCCGCCGCCGCCCCCGGCCGCGGTCCTGGTGTCCTCGGTGCTCATCGAGGGCCGACCGGCCGCCGTCATCGGCAGCACGCACGTGTGCGTGGTGCCGCCCCACGCGGCCCTCAGCCCGGCGAACGTCCTGGTGCCCGGTCCGGGTTCGGCCGGTCCGCCGGTGCTGATCGGCGGCCTGCCCGCGGCCCGCGTCGGTGACCGCACCTCGTGCCAGGCCAACGTGATCGTCGGCGCGCTGACCGTCCGGATCGGAGCGTGACGTGAACTTCATCGGTCGTGGCTGGGCGTTCCCGCTGCGGGTCGGCCCCACCGGCGGCATCGGCATGGTGGAGCGCGAGCAGGAGATCGCGGAGGCGATCCGGCTGGTGCTCGGCACCGCGCCCGGCGAGCGCCCGATGCGGCCGGAGTTCGGCTGCGGCATCCACGAGCACGTGTTCGCCTCGGCGGACGGCGCCACGGCGGGCCACATCGCCCGCGAGGTGCGGGCCGCGCTGGAGCGGTGGGAGCCGCGCGTGGACGTGGACGACGTGGTCGTCGCGTTCGACTCGGTCGACGTGGGCACGGTCTACATCGACGTGCGGTACACGATCCGCACCACCAACGACCAGCGCAACCTGGTCTTCCCCTTCTACACGATCCCCGCCGAAGGGAGCGCGGACTGATGGCGCTGTCCGCACCGAACCTCGACGACCGGCGTTTCCAGCAGCTCGTGGACGAGGCCAAGCGGTACGTCCAGCAGAGCTGTCCGGAGTGGACGGACCACAACGTGTCCGACCCCGGCGTCACGCTCATCGAGACGTTCGCGCACATGGTCGACCAGCTCGTCTACCGGCTCAACCGGGTGCCCGAGCGCAACCACCTGGCGTTCCTCGACCTGCTGGGCATCACGCTGTTCCCGCCGGCCGCGGCCCGCGCGGACGTGACGTTCTGGCTGTCCGCGCCGCAGCCGCAGACCGTGCTGCTGCCGGTCGGCACCGAGGTCGCCACCGAACGCGCCGAGCTGGGCGAGCCGGTCGTGTTCGCCACCACCGACGAGCTGGCCGTGGTGCCGTGCTCGCTGGAACGCCTGGTCACGCGGACCGCGTCCGGTGAGCACGCCGACCGCACCCGCGACCTGGAGGCGGGCCGCGACGTGCCGTGCTTCCAGGCCGCGCCCGCGCCCGGCGACGCCACGCTGTTCGGGCTGTCGGCCGCCGTGCCGCGGTGCGTGGTCGTGCTGCGGCTGGACAGCCGGGTGGAGGGCATCGGCGTCGACCCGCGGCAGCCGCCGCTGGTGTGGGAGGCGTGGGACGGCCAGGACTGGGTGCCGTGCGGCGCCGACGAGGACTCCACCGGCGGGCTCAACCGGCCCGGCGAGGTGGTGCTGCACGTGCCCGCCGGGCACACCGCGTCCGTGGTGGCGGGCCACCGCGCGGGCTGGCTGCGCTGCCGCGTCACCGAACCCGAGCCCGACCAGCCGTTCTACCGCGAGTCGCCGACCGTGCGGGAGGCGGAGGCGTTCACGATCGGCGGCACGACCGTCGCCGAGCACGCCGAGACGGAGGTCGACGTGCGGCTGGGCGAGTCCGCGGGCGTGCCGGGCCAGCGGTTCACGCTGCCGCGCGCCCCCGTGCTGCTGGACGGTGACCCTGTGGTGGTGCGGGTGTCGGCGGAGGACGGGTGGCAGGACTGGACCGCGGTGGACCACTTCGGCGCGTCCGGGCCCGACGACCGGCACGTGGTGCTGGACGCGACGCGCGGCGAGGTGCTGTTCCCGCCGGCGGTGCGCGAGGCGGACGGGACGCTGCGCCGCTACGGCGCGGTGCCGGCCAAGGGCTCGGTGGTGCACGTGCCGCGCTACCGGACCGGCGGCGGCCGTGCGGGCAACGTCGCGCGCGGCTCGATCTCGGTGCTGCGCAGCTCGGTGCCGTACGTGGCGGCGGTGGAGAACCGGGAGGCCGCGAGCGGCGGCGTGGACGGCGAGACCGTGGACGAGGCGAAGTTGCGCGCGCCCCACCAGCTGCGGGTGCAGGAACGGGCCGTCACGGCGGAGGACCACGAGCACATCGCCCGGCTGGCCGCGCCGTCGTTGGCGCGGGTGCGGTGCCTGCCCGCCGAGGGCGGCGGCGCGCGGGTGCTGGTGGTGCCGGACGCGGTGGCCGACGAGGGCGACCGGTTGCGGTTCGAGCAGCTGGTGCCGTCCGAGGAGGTCCTGCGCGCGGTGGCACGTCGGCTCGACGAACGGCGGCTGCTCGGCACCAGGTTGGTCGTGGAACCCCCGCGCTACCAGGGCGTCACGGTGGTGGCCCGGCTGGCGGCGTCGTCCGACGGGCTCGGTGTGCGGGA
The DNA here is from genome assembly GCF_042678885.1 of Saccharothrix hoggarensis. Classification (GTDB taxonomy): domain Bacteria; phylum Actinomycetota; class Actinomycetes; order Mycobacteriales; family Pseudonocardiaceae; genus Actinosynnema; species Actinosynnema hoggarensis. The sequence goes on along the minus strand of NZ_JBHTLK010000180.1, from coordinate 1,038 downwards.
GGAGGCGGCCGACGCGCTCTACCGCTACCTGAACCCGTTGCGCGGCGGGCCGGACGGCGTCGGGTGGGAGTTCGGCCGGCCGGTGCAGTTCGGCGAGGTGTTCGCCGTGCTGCAGAACGTGCCGGGGGTGCGGCTGGTGGAAGAGGTTCTGCTGTTCCCCGCCAACCCCGTCACGGGCGCGCGTGGCGCGCCGGTGGACCGGGTCGAGGTGGCGCCGAACGCGTTGGTGTTCTCCTACCAGCACCAGATCGTGGTGACGGGGCCGTGAGCCGCGCCGCGCTGCCCGAGCTGCCCAACCGGTACCCGTTGGGCGCGATGCTGCCCGCCCTGTACGCGGCCGACGACTTCGCCCAGCGGTTCACCTCGGGCCTGGACGCCGTCCTGTCGGCCATCCTGTCCACTTTGGACAACCTGTCGTCGTACTTCGACGCCGACCTCGCGCCGGCGGACTTCGTGCCGTGGCTGGCGTCCTGGCTCGCCGCCGACCTCGACCCGACGTGGCCGGAGCCGCTGCGCCGCGAGGTCGTCGGCCGGGCGGTGGCGCTGCACCGGCTGCGCGGCACCGCGCGCGGCCTGGTAGCCCGGTTGGAGCTGTGCCTGGACGTGCGGGCGGAGGTCGTGGACGGGTCCGGGGTGACGTGGTCCGACCGGCCGGACACCGACCTGCCGGTCCCGGAGTCGGACGCCGTCGTGGTGCGGGTGCGGCCGGGCCGGTCCGGGGTGGTCGACCGGGACCGGGTGGAGGCGCTGGTCGAGTCGGTGCGGCCGGTGCACGTGACGTGCGTGGTGGAGGTGGTGGACGGTGGCTGACGTGCGCCAGTGCCCCCAGTGCGGCGCGCCGGTGCCGGACGGGGACGACTTCTGCGGCAACTGCGGCACCTACCTCGGGTGGGCCGACCAGCTGCCGACGGAACCCGACCTGCCCCAGCTGACGCTCGACTCGGTGCTGCCCGACCCGGCGCCGCCCACCGCGGCGGCCCTGCTGCCCGACCAGCCCGGACCGGTGCCGCCGGCGCGTCCCGTGCCGCGGCGACCGCT
>NZ_JBHTLK010000179.1:0-15017 GCF_042678885.1 Saccharothrix hoggarensis | reverse complement strand
GGGTGCGGGCGTCCGCACGCGGTCGCTCGACGTCCGGTGGCGGTCGGGAGGCGTGGTGGCGGGCCGCGGCCCGTGCGGTGCCCGCCGCCGGGGAGCGGCGTGAAGCCCGGGCGCACGCGTGACTTGCCCGTGCGGGCCGTGGATCGGGGGTGGGACCGGCGCTTAACCGTCCGTTGTGGACGATCCGGCGCGGGCGGCGCGCTCACCGCGGTGCGCCGGCGCCACCGTCACCGCGTCGAGGCCCGCGGGTCGCGCGCCTCCGGGCGGAGGTGCGGGCAGTCGGGCGAGCAGCGCTCGCGTCACGCGGCGGTAGGCCGCGGGGTTCACGGGGACCAGCCAGTGCGCGGCCCGGACCGCTCTCGGGATGTTGACGTCCAGGTCGGCCAGCACTTCGTCCACGTTGTGCAGCGAGAACGGGATGATCTTCGTGTTGTGGCAGTGGTGGCCGTCGGTCGCCTCGTCCATGAACGCGATCTGCGCGGCGATCGCGGCGCGCATCGCGTCGTCGTCCGGCAGCCGCAGCGCGCCCGCGAGGTCGGCCGCGATCCAGAGCGCCGCCATCTCGGCGTTGAGCTGGCTGAAGAACGACGAGTTGTAGCCGTTGAAGTACAGGCCCGGCACGCCGACCGGCCGGATCTGGCGGTAGAGCAGGAAGTTCCCGCGCTCGTCCTGCACGCGGTCCCGCACGTCGGCCGGGAGGAACGGCACGGCCTGGACGAAACCCGTCGCGCAGACGACGAGGTCGGCGGGCAGCTCGGCGCCGTCCGACAGCGCCGCCCACGGCTTGCCGCCCCGCGCGAACAGGCGCGTGATCCGGCGGTCCCTGCGGACCCGGATCGACCCGTCGGCGACGCCCTCGAAGAACCCCTCCGTGGCGAGGCCGATCGCGTTGCGGATCATGTCCTCCATGTGCCCGGCCGGCACCAGGCCGTGCTCCTTGAGCCGGAACTGCCGGACCGACACCGACCCGACCGAGTTGATCATGTTGCGGCGCAGGCGGTCGGCGGGCCCGTGCAGGAACTTCTCGAACCCGCGCAGCCGCGCGTACCGGAACAGGGACTCGCCCATGCGCGTCATCAGCAGCACCTTGAAGTTCACGACGCCGCCGATCTTCCTCGGCACCTTCCACACCACCTGCCGCGCGACGACGTCCGTGCTCGCCGCCACCTCGGAGATCGGCACGGTCACGTCGCACGCCGACTTGCCGTAGCCGACGACCACCACGTGCCTGCCGCGCGCGTCCTCGACGTCGTGGAACTCCGTGGCGGCGCACACCCGCCCGCCGGCCGCCTCGAACTCGGCGCGACCGGGGTAGTCGGGCACCGCGGGCTCGCACAGCACGCCGTTGGCGACGACGACCCGGTCGTACACCTCGCCGGTGTCACCGGTCGCGACGCGCCAGCGCCCGTCGGTGGTCGGCGTCACGGCCGTGACCGCCGTGTTCAGGCGCAGGTGCGGCACGAGGCCGAACCGCCTGGCGTACGCGGCCAGGTACGCCTGCACCTGCTCGCCCGTCGGCCACTCGGGGAAGTCCTTCGGCATCGGGAAGTCCGACAGCGCGTACTGGTCCCTCGGGCTCTGCGTGGTGAGCCCCGGATATCGCCGGGCCGCGCTCCACACGCCGCCGACTTCCGAACTCTTCTCGAACACCGTGATCGCGTGCCCCGCCTGCCGCAGCACCTTGGCCGTGGCAAGGCCGGCGACACCCGCGCCAATGACCGCGACGTGCACGACTAGCTCATTTCCGGTCGGGGGCGGAACGGGGTGCCGAAGCGCGCCGGGATCTCCCCAACGCGAATGATCTGTCTTGTTCCGAGTGCCATGCCGTCGCCTTTTCCGAGTGGTGCGCACCCGCCGGTCGGTCGAGCGCGATGCCGTGACCGCCCAGCTCACGGCGGCCCTGATGTCGTTTTGCTGCGCCGAGAAGATCTATACCTGGTGCCGCCCGGGATCATTGTGCGAGTAGACCGGGTTCACTCGCCGGCGCGGGTAGGCAAGTCCGTTCGAGGGGGTGATATCACGCTACGTGCGCCGTGGCCGCGTCAACGGGTAAGGCTATGGAGAACGGTGATCAGTAGGTCGTGTTTCCCCGGCCGTCTACGCTGCGCGCGGATTGCGCCCGCCGCTGGTCGGAGGGGGTCACGTCGACATTCACGCCGGGTCGGAAGGCGTTCAGGTTCGCCGGGTCGTGAAGGCGTTCGGAGGATTAGCACCGGCGGATCGGGGTATGCGGCCGGGGTACCGCCGCGGCCGGCGCTCGTCCGTCCGCGGCCCGACGAGAGGAGCGAACCCGGTGGGTCCGGATGCCGTGGCCTACGCCGGCGTCGGTGTCGCGACCCTCCTGGCCGCGCTGCTGCCCCGCGTCCTGGGCAAGGCGCCGCTCTCGATGCCGATGATCTTCCTGGCCGCGGGCGCGATCGCGTTCACCGTCGCCGACCCGCTGCCCGACCCGGACCCGGCCCGGCACGGCTCGGTCACGCTCCACCTCACCGAGCTGTGCGTGATCATCTCGTTGATGGGCGCGGGGCTCGCGCTGAACCGGCCGGTGGGCCTGCGCCGCTGGTCGACGACGTGGCGGCTGCTGGGCATCACCATGCCCCTGTCCATGCTCGCCGTCGGGCTGCTGGGGTGGGGCGCGCTCGGCTGGGGGCTGGCGTCCTCGGTGCTGCTCGCGGCCGTGCTGGCGCCGACCGACCCGGTGCTCGCCAGCGAGGTGCAGGTGGCCGAGCCCGCGGAGAACCCGGACGCGCCCGGCGAGGGCGAGGACGAGGCCCGGTTCGCGCTGACGTCCGAGGCCGGGCTCAACGACGGGCTGGCGTTCCCCTTCACCTACGCCGCCGTCGCCATCAGCATCGTCGGGGCCGCGCCGGACGGCTGGCTGCCGCACTGGCTCGCCGTGGACGTGCTGTGGCGGCTGGCGTGCGGCGTCCTCGTCGGGCTGCTGACCGGGTGGGCGTTGCGCAAGCTGTTCTTCGCGGCGCCGTCGGAGAACCTGCGGCTGGCCGAGCACGCCGAGGGCTTCGTCGCGCTCGCCGCCACGTTCCTCGCCTACGGCCTCACCGAACTGGCCGAGGGGTACGGCTTCATCGCGGTGTTCGTGTGCGCCTGCACGATCAGGGCGGGCGAGCGCTCCCACGGGTACCACCGCGTCCTGCACCAGTACGTCGAGCAGATCGAGCGGATGCTCACGGTGCTGATCGTCTTCCTGCTCGGCGGGGCGGCGGTCACCGGCCTGCTGGTCGGCACGGGGTGGCGCGAGGTGCTGGTGGCGCTGGTGGTCCTGCTGGTGGTGCGGCCGGTGACGGGCCTGATCGGCCTGGCGCGCGGCCGGACGGGGCCCCGCGAGCGGGCCGTCATCTCGTTCTTCGGCGTGCGGGGCGTCGGATCGCTGTTCTACGTCGCCTACGCGCTGCAGTCCGGGCAGTTCGCCGACCCGGACGCGATCTGGCGGGTGGTCGGCCTGGTCGTGATCGGCTCGATCATCCTCCACGGCGTCACCGCGACACCGTCCATAAGGTTCCTGGACCGCTTGCGGCGACGCGCGGCGCGGGACCGGCACGGCGACCCGGACCAGGCACCCCACACCCCCGTCTGACCACGTCCCGCCGGCCCGCGCGCTCCCGACTCCCGCCCGGGGTGGGGCGCCGCGGGCGGGCGAACGGTGGCGGGGTGACCGGTCCGCCGTCAGAATGGTGGGGATGCTGACCGCGGTGCTGTACGGCCTGGCCGCGTCGAGCGCCCTGGTGCTCGGCTCGATCATCGGCTCGCTGTGGGACCCGCCCCGGTGGCTCACCGGGATCCTGCTGGCCTTCGCCAGCGGCGCGCTGATCTCCGCGCTGGCCTTCGAGCTGTTCGAGGAGGCGTTCCACCTCGGCGGCGCGGTGCGGTCCGGCCTCGGACTGCTGGCCGGCGCGGCGGCGTTCGTGCTCGCGGACTCCGCCCTGGACCGCTACGTCACCGGCCACCCCGGGCCCGAGCAGCGCGAGGTGACGAAGGCCGGCGCGAGCGGTGGGGTCGGGTTCGCGCTGCTCGCGGCGGTGACCCTCGACGGCGTGCCGGAGAACCTCGCGCTCGGCGTGTCGCTGGCGGGCGGGGTGTCGCTGACCCTGCTCGTCGCGATCTTCTTCTCCAACCTGCCGGAGTCGCTGGTCGGCGCCGTCGCCATGCGCGAGTCGGGGCAGAGCCGGAAGACCGTGATCATGACCTGGGCGATCTGCGCCCTGCTGCTCACGGGCGCGGTGGTGCTCGGCAGGCTCGTCGCCGGAGGGCTGAGCGACGCCGTGCTGGCCGTGGCGCTGTCCTTCGCCGGCGGTGCCGTGATCGCGTCGCTGGCCGACACCCTGATGCCCGAGGCGTTCGAGCACGGCCGGCCGCTCAACGCGTTCGCCACGGCCGGCGGCTTCTTCCTGTCCTTCGTGCTGGCCGCCTGACCGGGTGAACCGCGCCACACGGCACCGTTCGACGTGCGGATTTGTCGGTCCCGTTCGGACACTGGAGTGGTGACCGCCCAGCCGCTGATCTCACCCACCCGCATCTACGTGGAGCCCGCCGCCGCCGCGCTGCCGCGCGGGCGCGAGGTGCTGGACCGGTTCCCCGACGCCGAGCGCGTGGAGGTCGACAGCCACTGGCGCATCCCCGAGCTGCACGGCGACGAGGCCAACGCCCGCCGCTGGGTCCGCATCAAGCAGGAGGCGCTGGTGCTGGGGGTGAAGAAGTCGCTCGCGGCCCGGCCCAACGGGCGCTCCGCCCACTTCATCGCCCCGTCCACGGCCAACGGGTGCGCCATGGCGTGCGCGTACTGCTACGTGCCCCGGCGCAAGGGCTACTCCAACCCGATCACGGTGTTCGCGAACATCGAGCAGATCACCGGCTACCTGGCCCGGCACGTCGCGCGGCAGGGCCCGATGACCGAGCCCGGCCAGGTGGACGACCACGCCTGGGTGTACGACATCGGGGAGAACTCCGACTGCTCCGTGGACGCCCTGGTCAGCGACAACGTGCGCGACCTGGTGCGCCTGTTCCGCGGCCTGCCGACCGCCAAGGCGTCCTTCGCCACCAAGCACGTCAACCGGGACCTGCTGGACTGGGACCCGAGGGGGCGCACCCGCGTGCGGTTCTCGCTGATGCCCGAGCGCACGGCGAAGCTCCTCGACCTCCGCACCAGCCCCGTCGCCGAACGCCTCGCCGCCCTGGACGACTTCCGCGCCGCCGGGTACGAGGTGCACGTCAACCTCAGCCCCGTCGTCGTCCACGACGGCTGGCTGGACGACTGGCGCGACCTGCTCGGCGCGCTGGGCGACGCGACGTCACCCGAGACCCGCGACCGGCTGGCCGCCGAGGTCATCATGCTCACCCACAACGAGGCGCTGCACGACGTGAACCTCCGCTGGCACCCCCGCGCCGAGGACGTCCTGTGGCGGCCGGACCTGCAGGAGGCGAAGCGCAGCGAGGGCGGCGGCGTCAACGTCCGCTACCGGCGCGGCCTCAAGCGCGCCCTGCTGGACGACCTGCTGGCCCTGATCGCCGAGCACGCCCCGTACCTGCGCGTCCGCTACGCGTTCTGACGGCGCGGACGCCCGGGTCGGCCCGGTCGACGTCGCGTTCGACGACCGGGCCGACCCCGGGAGAGGGATCGCACTACTTCAGCCGCACCGGCAGGGATTCGTGGCCGTTGGAGATGAACGACTGGCCCGGCTTCAGCTCGTGCGGCGCCACGGCCAGTTCCATCCCGGGGAACCGGGCGAACAGGGCCGGGAGGGCGATCTCGGCTTCCATCCGGGCCAGCGGGGAGCCCAGGCAGTAGTGCACGCCGTGGCCGAAGGCCAGGTGCGCCTTGTCGGCCCTGGTGACGTCGAACTGGTCGGCGGTCTCGCCGTGGACCGCCTTGTCCCGACCCGCCGCCGCGTACGCCGCCAGGATCGCCTCGCCCTGGCGGATGACCACGCCGTCGCCGATCTCGATGTCCTCCACGGCGTACCGCAGGGGCAGGTTCGCCACCGGGGCCTGCCAGCGCAGGGTCTCCTCGATCACGTCCGCCCAGCTGCTCGTGCCCGCGCGGACGGCGGCCAGCTGCTCCGGGTGCGTCAGCAGCGCCGTGATCGCCTGGTCCAGCAGGTTCACCGTGGTCTCGTACCCCGCCGAGATCACCAGGATCAGCGTGTCGACGAGCTCGGCTTCCTCCAGCGTCGAGCCGTCGTCCTCGCGCACCGCGATCAAACCGCTGGTCAGGTCGTCGCCGGGGTTCTCCCGCTTCTCCGCGACCAGCTGGTGCATGATCCCGTACAGCCGCACGACGTTCGCCTGGGCGGCCTCCGGCGTGATCGTGGTGTCGAAGACGCCGTCGACCACCTCCCGCAGCTCCGACCGCGCCTCGGCCCGCACGCCGAACAGCTGGCAGATGACCTCGATCGGGATCGGGTAGGCGAACCGGTCGCGCAGGTCCACCGGCTGCTCCGCCGCGTCCAGCTCGTCCAGCAGCCGGGTGGTGATCTGCTCGATCCACGGCCGCATCGCCGCCACCCGCCGCGCCGTGAACGCCTTGGACACCAGCGAGCGGAGGCGGCGGTGGTCGTCGCCGTACGCGGTGAACATGTTCTGCACCGACACCCACAGGTGCAGCGGCCAGTCCTCGGAGATCTCGCCGCTGGAGTACGCCGGCCAGTGCCGCCGCGGGTCCTTCGAGACCCGCGGGTCACCGAGCAGGCCGCGCAAGGTCTCCTGGCTGGTCACCGACCACGCACGAACCTGACCAGGGAGCTCCACCAGCGTCGCCGGCCCTCGTGCGGCGATGGCCGCGGACTCGCCGTGGAGGTCACGGCCGGTGGGGTCGAGGACGATGGGGTCGAGGGCGGCGGGGTGAACGGCGGGGGAGTCGACGGCGGCGGAGCCGAGGGCAGCGGGTGCGGCGGCAGCGGGTTCGAGGACGGCGGGGTCGGCTGGACGTTCCATCGGGTTTCTCCAGGTGACTCGTCGGGGTGGACGGGCACGGCTACCGGGGTGAAACGCACGGGCAGCGCGGTGAGCGCGCGGTGGAACGGGCCCGGCCGCCAGACCAGCTGGTCGACGGGGACGGCGAGCCGCATGTCGGGCAGGGCGTCGAGGATCTTCTCCATCGCCACCGACGCGATGAGCCGCGCCGGCTGCTGGGCCGGGCAGGAGTGCACGCCCGCGCTCCACGCCAGGTGCGCGCGGTTGCCCGAGCGCTGCTGGCCCGCCAGCACGGGGTCGTTGTTGGCCGCCGCGAAGCTGATCACGACCGGCTCGGCGGCGGGCAGCCGGACCCCGGCGAAGTCGGTGTCCTCGACCGGGTAGCTCGCCGAGTAGTTCGCCATCGGAGGGTCGGTCCACAGCACCTCGTCCAGCGCCTCCTCGACCGGCATGCTGCCGCCGGAGAGGTCGCCCGCGAACCGGTCGTCGGACAGCAGCAGCCGGATGCCGTTGGCGATCAGGTTCTGCTCGGGCTCGGTGCCCGCGCCCATGAGCAGGATGAGCTGGTGGATCAGCTCCTCGTCGGTCAGCCGCGCCGGGTGGGCCATCATCCACGACGGCATGTCCTGGTCGGGGTGCCCCCGCTTGAGCGCGACCAGCTCCAACATGCACTGCGTCAGCTCGGCGTTGGCCTTCTCCGGCTCCACCATGTCGAAGATGCTGCGCATGGCGGCGACCAGCCGGTCACCCAGCTCCGGCGGGCAGCCGTAGAGGTGGTTGAACATCATCAGCGGCAGCAGCTGCGCGTACTGGCCGAGCAAGTCGGCCTCGCCGTCGCGGGAGAACCGCGCGATCAGCCGGTCCGCGGTCTGCTCGACGTAGGCGCGCAGCGCGTTCCCGTCCACCCTGGCCAGGCTGTCGGTGACCACGGCGCGCAGCCGCGCGTGCTGGGCGCCGTCCGTGAACAGGCAGTTCGGCCGGTACATCATCATCGGCAGCACCGGGCTGTCCGGCGGCATCTTCGCCTGCCACCGCCGCGGGTCGCGCGGGAACGCGCTGGGGTTGCGCAGGACGTCCAGCGCGGCGGTGTAGCCCACGACGAGCGTGGCGGGCACACCGGGCGCCAGCTCGACCGGGGCGACCGGCCCGTGCTCGCGCAGGGCCTGGTACGTCGCGGCCGGGTCGGCGGCGAACTCCGGGCCGTGCAGCGGCATCCGGCCGCGGTGTGCGGGACATGCCTGCCCGGGGGCGGCTTGCGAGGTCACACGTTCTCCTGGTTGCGGGTCAACAGGTACTCGACGAGGGTGATGAGCGCCTCCGTGGACGACGTCGCGTCGCGGGCGTCGCAGAACACCAGTGGGGTCTCGGGCAGCAGGTCCAGCGCGTCGCGCAGCTCGTCGCCGGGGAAGGCGGGCGCGCCGTCGAAGGAGTTGACCGCCACCGCGTACGGGATGCCCAGCTCCTCCAGCAGGCTCATGACCTCGAAGGACTGCTCCAGCCGGCGGGTGTCGGTGAGCACCAGCGCGCCGAGCGCGCCGTAGGCGATGTCCTTCCAAACCTGCGTGAACCGCTTCTGGCCGGGCGCGCCGAACAGGTAGAGCACCAGTTCGTCGTTGAGCGTCAGCCGGCCGAAGTCCAGCGCGACCGTGGTGGTGCTCTTGCCGTTCACGCCGGCGAGGTCGTCGACGAGGGCCCCGGCCTGCGTCATCGTCTCCTCGGTGCGCAGCGGGCGGATTTCCGAGAGCGTGCCGACGTAGGTGGTCTTGCCGACCGCGAACGGACCCACGACCAGCAGTTTCACCGCCGTCCGCACGGTGTCGCGCAGGTAGACGCCGTCAGAGGCGAGCGCGGAGGCCATCGAGCACGTCCTTCAGCAGCTTCATGTCGGGGCGGGCGGTGTGCGAGACCGCGGCGTGCGTGGCGATGTGACCGCTGTCGACCAGGTCGGACAGCAGCACCTTGGTCACGCTGATCGGCAGCGAGAGGTGCGCGGCGATCTCGGCCACCGACAGCGCGCCGCCGCGGCACAGCTCCATCAGCCGCTTCTTCTCCGGCGACAGCCCGGCGACCTGCTCACGGGTGGCGATCACGACCGTGACCGCGTCGAACGTGTTGCGGCTGGCGTGGGCCCGGCCGCCGGTCACCACGTACGGCCGCACCAGCCCCCGCAAGCGCCTCTCGCCGCTCACGCCGGCTTGCCGGCGTCCTGTCGCGGCGGGCTGGTGAGTTCCTTGCCCAACCGCTGGACGAGCTCCTGGATGCGGAAGGAGACCGCCTCCATGTCCACCCGCGCGGTGGCCGACACGGCGAGGTACGCGCCCGGACCCGCCGCGGCGAGGAAGACGTAGCCGCCGGTGAACTCGCTGACCGTCTGCTGCCACTCGGCGCTGGTCTGCCCGCAGAACTCGGCGGTGGCGCGGGCCAGCGACTGGAGCGCGGACATCGCGGCGGCGTGCCGTTCCGCGTCGTCCCGGTCGATGCCGGCGGAGTGCGCCATCAGCAGCCCGTCGGCCGACAGCAGGACGGCGTGCCGCGTCTCCGGCATCTTCAGGGCGTCGTCGAGCATCCAACCCAACTCGTTCATGCCTGGCTGTTCCCTTCAGCGACGGGCGGTGGGGTGGTGGCCCGGCCCGAATCGGTCCCGCGCTTCCAGGCGGCCAGCCCGGTCGCGATCCGCTGGTCGGCCGGCGGTTGCCCGGCGGGGCTCGACACCGGGGGCGCCGACGGCGCCGCGACCTGGCCCGGGGCGGACACCCTCCGACGTCGGGGCAGGCCACCAGGGGTGCGTTCCGGCTCCGCGTCGTCCACGGGCGCGGCCGGCGGGGTCCGCTGCTCGGGCGGGAGCGCGACGGCGTTGTCGGGCATGGCGGGCTTGCTGACGCGGGTCAGCAGCTCGGTCGGCAGGAACACCACCGCCCGCACGCCGCCGTACGGCGAGCGCGTGTCCACCGAGACGCGGAAGCCGTAGCGCTTGGCCAGCACGCCGATGACGGCGAAGCCGACCTGCGGCGGGTCGCCGAGCCGGTTGATGTCGTTGGCGCCGTCGCCGGTCAGCAGCCGGGCGGCGCGCCGCAGCTCCTCGACGGTCATGCCGACGCCGCCGTCGTCGATCATCACCACCATGCCGTTGTGCGCCTGCTGGAAGTTGACCTCGACGCTGGTGTTGGGCGGCGAGTGCCGGGCGCCGTTGTCGAGCAGCTCGGCGACGGCCAGCACGACCGGCTCGACCGCGCGGCTGACCACGGCGACGTCCGACTCGGCCGGGACGTTGATCCGCAGGTAGTCCCGGATGCGCGAGGTGGCGCCGCGCACCACGTCGGTCAGCGACGACGCCGACCGCTGCTGGCCGGGCCACGACCCGCAGAGCACGGCGGTCGCCTGGGCCCGGCGGTTCAGCTGCGAGTTCATGTGGTCGATCCGCATCAGGCCGGCGAGCACGTCGGGGTCGTCGTGCCGGTCCTGCATGGTCGAGATCGCGACCTGCTGCTCGTTGGCCAGGCTCTGCACCGCGCGCATCATCGACTTCAGCGTGGCGCGGGCGGACTGCTCGCCGCGGGCGGAGGCCTGCCCGACGGAGTCGGTGAACAGCGCGAGCACCCGGTCGTGGCCCTCGGCCGCCTCCGGGCGCCGCGGACCGGGCACCTCGACGGGCCGGTGGCCCAGCGACTCGGCGAGGGCCGGCAGCCGGGCCTCGACCAGGTGCCGATCCTCCTCGGCGCGGACGCGCGCCCAGTGCTCGGCCGCCTCGGCCCGCGCGCGCAACGCGCGGGCGGCCTGCCTCTGGCGTACCAGCAGGAACACGGCGACCAGTGCGACGGCGAGCGCGAACCAGAACGCCACTGCGAGAGTTTGTCGGTCCATCAATTCCTCTGAGCGGGCGTGCTGCCGGATACCAGTGCGCCGGGAGGCTCTGATCTTAATCACGGGACTTCGCCGCACGCCAAGTGGTCGTCGCAGTCTCCCCCTGATGGAGCAACTGCCGCGAACCATTACCATATGTCCACTCTGGACGTTGTTCGTGGTCCTGAGGTGCGCATTTCCGGAAAATCATATTGCGGGCGATGTCGTCGCTTCGGCTCTCCGGATTGCGCGTGACGCGCGCCGTGCGTGACCGCGTGACCTGCGACGTCGTGTCCCGGCACGTCGCCGTTCCGGCGGGTCTGGACGAGGTGGGGCCGCCCGACGGCGGTGGCGGCCGGCGCGGACACCGTGTCGGCGGTCGTGTCAGCGGCGTGTCAGGGGCGTGGCGGCGCCGGCCGTGATGGTGGGCGCATGACAAGTTCCGCGATTGAAGTCGCAGGGCTCCGGAAGGCGTACGGGGACAAGGTCGTGCTCGACGGCATCGATTTCGATGTTCGCCAGGGCGGCATTTTCTCCCTGCTCGGTCCGAATGGGGCGGGTAAGACGACCACGGTGAACGTGCTGACCACGTTGACGAAGGCCGACGGCGGGACGGTGCGCGTCGCCGGGCACGACGTCGCCGCCGACGCGAAGGCGGTGCGCGCGGCCATCGGCGTCACCGGGCAGTTCGCGGCGGTGGACGACCTGCTGACGGGCCAGGAGAACCTGCAGCTGATGGTCGACCTGAAGGGCGGCGGCCGGCGGGTCGTCGCGGAGTTGCTGGAGCGGTTCGAGCTGGCCGAGGCCGCGAGGAAGCCCGTCTCCACCTACTCCGGGGGCATGCGCCGGAAGCTGGACCTCGCGATGACGCTCGTCGGCGCGCCGCGGATCATCTTCCTGGACGAGCCGACGACCGGGTTGGACCCGCGCAGCCGCCGCACGATGTGGACGATCATCCGCGAGCTCGTGGCGGACGGCGTCACGATCTTCCTCACCACCCAGTACCTCGAGGAAGCCGACCAGCTCGCCGACCGGATCGCGGTGCTCGACCGGGGCCGCCTGGTCGCCCAGGGCACCCCGGACGAGCTCAAGAGCCGCCTCCCCGGGACGCACGTCCGGCTCAGGTTCGCCGACACCGCCGACCTCGACGCTGCCGCCCGGCTCTTCGCCGGCTCCGCGCGGGACGACGAGGGACTGGCCCTGCGGGTGCCCAGCGACGGCGGCACGAAGTCGTTGCGCGGTCTGCTCGACCGGCTCGACGAGCACTCGCTGAACGCGGAGGCGTTCTCCGTCCACACCCCCGACCTCGATGACGTGTTCCTCGCCCTGACGGGCCGCACCGCGGAGGACGCGAAGTGAGCGCCAAGTCCCACTCGACGGTCATGTTGCGCCGCAACTTCAAGCACATCGCCCGGAACCCGACCTCGGTGTTCAACGCGGTGCTGATGCCGGTCGTGATGATGTTGATGTTCGTGTACGTGTTCGGTGACGCGTTCGACGTCGGCGTCGACTACATCGACTACGCGACGCCGGGGCTGATGCTGATGGCCGTCTGCTACGGGCTGGGCGCCACCGCGACGTCGGTGAACTCGGACATGACCAAGGGCATCATCAACCGGTTCAAGGTCATGGACGTCTCGCGCGGCGCGGTGCTGACCGGTCACGTCGTCGCGAGCGTGCTGACGAACCTGGTCGCCATCGCGGCGCTCGTCGGGGTGGCGTTCCTGCTGAGCTTCAGCCCGTCGGCGGGCTTCCTCGACTGGCTCGGCGTGGTCGGCATCGTCGTGCTGCTCGGGTTCGCGGCCGGCTGGTTCACCGTCGCCCTGGGGTTGTCGGCGAAGTCCCCGGAGACGGCGGGGCTCGCCGCCGTGCCGCTGGTGATGCTGCCGTTCTTCAGCAGCGCCATCGTGCCGGCGGAGATGATGGGGCCGGGCATCCGGGAGTTCGCGCGGTACCAGCCCTTCACTCCGATCATCGAGTCGCTGCGCGGGTTCCTCGACGGCGCGCCGGCCACCGGTGACGTGGTCGCCGCCCTCGCGTGGTGCGTCGGGATCGCGCTCGTCGGCTACCTGTGGGCGTCCTCCACGTTCACGAAGCGAGCGTGACCTCGACCAGGCGTGACCAGTCGGCGCTCGTGCCCTCCCGAGCCGCCTCGGCGAACCCCGCGTCGCCGAGGCGGCTCCGCACGGCCTGCTCGATCCGGGCGACGTCGGGGTTGGCGTGATCCGGCAGGCCGCGCACGGCCGCGCTCGCCGCGAGCAGCCGTGCGGCCTGCTCGTGCTGGTCGAGGCGCAACGCCTGGTCCGCGACGCCGACGAGCACCTGCGCGATCAGGGAGGCGTGCCCCGCCTCGGACGCCGCCCGGCAGGCCGCCGCGCGGTGCGCGCGGGCCGCGTCGAGGTCTTCGGCGAGGTAGCCGAGCACGTCCTGGGCCACCGCGCGGATGTTCGGCTGGTCCACCTCGCCGCCCAGCATGGTCGTCGCGACGTCGAGCTGCTCGCGCGCCGCTGCGGTGTCGCCGTCCCACCGGGCGAGCTCCGCCTTCGCGAAGGCCAGCAGCGCCAGGGCGTCCGGCCAGGTGACGCGGTCCGCCAACCGCTGCGCCTCGGCGATGGCCGCCGCGCTGGAGTCCTCGTCGCCGAGCAGCCGGTACAGCTGGGCCTGTCGCGACCGCATCCGGATGACGTCCTCGGTCGCGCCGACCTCGCTGACGATCGCGATGGCCTGCTCGTAGTACTCGCACGCGCCGGCGAACTCGCCGCGCACGGCGATCCGGTCCGCCAACTCCGTCAGTGCGAACGAGATGCCCCACCGCTCGCCGATCGCGCGGAACTCGGCGAGCGCCTCCTCGAGGTACGCGTCCGCGTCGCGCCCGCCGTGGCCGAGCACGATCCGCATCTTGCCGAGGTGCAGCCGGGCCAGCGCGCGCACCCAGGGGTCTTCGTTGTCCAGCAACGCTTCCCACGCGGGCAGGAACGCGCCGGGCTCGCGCAGCATGCGTTCCAGCGGGACGACCAGCGCCAGCATCGGGTTGCCCGGCCGGCCGGTCCGGCTGTACCGGTACGCCTTGTGGATCCACTCCGCGGCCTGGTGCTCGTCGCCCGGACCGGAGGTGACGAACGTCGACATGAGCGCGTACACCATCGCCCGGACCTCGTCGGGCACCTCGCCGGCGACCTCGGTGGCGGCGGCGATCAGCTCCATGCCCTCGGACTTGTGCCCGCTGAGCCACCAGTACCAGCCGGCGGCCGCGGCGAGCCGCATCGCGCCGTGCGCCTCGCCGGCCGCGAGCGCGCCCCGCATGGCGGAACCGATGTTGTCGTGCTCGACGCCGAGCGCGGCGAGCCACTCCAGCTGCCCGGCGCGACGCAGGTGCGGCTCCGCGGTCTCGGCGAGTTCGGTGAAGTGGGCGAGGTGCGCGTGCCGGGCCAGGTCGGCTTCGCCCGCTTCCGCCAGCCGTTGGGCGGCGTACTCCTTGATCGTGCCGAGCATCCGGTAGCGCGGCGCCTCGTCGCCCTCCGCGAGCACCAGCGACTTCTCGGTCAACGCGGTCAGCAGTTCGAGCACCTGCCCCGCGTCGGCGCCGTCCCCGGCGCAGACCCGCTCGGCCGCTTCGAGGCTCGCGCCTCCCGAGAACACCGAGAGCCTGCGCAGGACGACCCGCTCGGCGTCGGTGAGCAGTTCCCAGCTCCAGTCGACGACGGCGCGGAGCGTCCGGTGGTGGGGCAGCGCGGTCCGGCTGCCGCCGGTCAGGAGGCGGAACCGGTCGTCGAGGCGGTGGGCGAGCTGGTCGAGGGACATGGTGCGCAGCCGGGCCGCGGCCAGCTCGATCGCGAGCGGCATCCCGTCCAGCGCGCGGCAGACGCGGGCCATGGTCGCCGACGCGCGGGCGTCGACCGCGAAGTCCTTGCGCACGGCGCTCGCCCGGTCCCGCAGCAACCGGACGGCGGGGGAGCGCTCTACCTCGTCGGGGGCGGCGTCGGGCGCGGGCAGGGCCAGCGGCACGACGTGCCACAGCGCCTCTCCCGTGATGCCGAGCGGTTCCCGGCTCGTCGCCAGGACGCGCAGCCGCCGGCACTCGCCGAGCACCCGGTGGGCGAACGCCGCCGCCGAGTCGATCACGTGCTCGCAGTTGTCCACGATCAGCAGCGCCTCCCGGTCGCGGACGGCGGCGACGAGCCGGTCCGTCGGCTCGGCGTCGTGCGCCGCGCCGAGCAGCGCGTCGCGCAGGCCGAGCGCGGCGAGCGTCG
>NZ_JBHTLK010000178.1:0-15045 GCF_042678885.1 Saccharothrix hoggarensis | reverse complement strand
GCCGCGGCGGCCGGCCACGGTCCGGCCGCGCCCGTCGGCGGCGCCGGGATGATGGGCGCCGGGATGATGGGCGGCATGGCCGGCGCCCCGCAGCAGGGCGGCGACAAGGACCACAAGGCGAAGGTCCAACTGGCCGGTTCCACCGAGCAGGTGTTCGGCAAGCCCAAGAAGTCCGCCCCGCCGGTCCTGGGCGAGGACTAACAGCCCCGTTCGCACGGCGAGGACTAACCGCCCGCTCGCACCGAGCCCAAGTGTCCTGAACGGAGGACACACCCCGCGAGGTCGCGTCGGTCGTTCGAGACTCCTTTCCCGCCGATCACGCTCTTCGATCGGCGGGAAACGAGGCTCGAACGACCGACTTCATGGCGACCGAGCCGCGACGCCGGAGGCGGCGCCATCAAATTCACACCCGTTTGGCCCGGTTCCGGTTGACCGTGTGGACGATGAACATCGTCAGCAGGAGCAGCCCGACGCCCGCGCCGGTCCCGGCCAGCGCCACGATCATCGGCGTGCTGCTCGGCGGGTTCAGCGGGTCGAGGCTCGTCATCAGCTGCTCGGGCGTCGCGGGCTTCGCGCCCGGCCGCTCGGACGGCAGCTCGGCGGTCAGCGCGGCCACCGGGTTGATCATCCCGTAGCCGATCTTGTTGTCCCGCCCGGTGGGGTTGCCGGGGTGCTGCGCGGTGGCCTTGATGCGGTCCATCACCTGCCGCGCGGTCAGCTTCGGGAACCGCTCGCGCACCAGCGCCGCCACGCCCGCCACGTACGGCGCCGCGAAGCTGGTGCCCTGGATCGGGCTGAGCTGCCTGTTCTCGTTGGCGTTCGCGTCGGTGAGGCCCTGGCCGTTCGGGTCGAGCGTGACGATGTCCTCACCCGGCGCGGCCACGCTCACCCACGGGCCCCACACCGAGAACGTCGACACCGCGCCCACCGAGTTCATCGACGCCACGGACAGCACGTCCTCGGAGTACCAGGGCGGCGACGCGACCACGTTGACGTCGTTCGGGTTCTGGTTGTCGTTCTGGAGCGCGCAGCCGCTCTCCGCGTCGATGTTGCCCGCCGCGGTCACGACGACGACGTTCTGGCTCACGGCCCAGTGCACGGCGGCCTGGAGCTCGCGCTCGCCGGTGCTCGGCTCGGTCGGCGGGGCGCACGCGGTCAACGAGATGTTGATGACCTGCGCGCCGTCCTTCACGGCCGCCACGATCGCCTTCGCGAGCGTGTCGACCTTGCCCGCGGACGCCCGGTTGTCGACCTTCTTGGGGTCCTCGAACTTGTAGTAGTCGCTGGTCTGCCGGTAGGCGATGATCTGCGCCTCGGGCGCCGCGCCGACGAAACCGGTCTCGTCGTCGCGGCTGGCCGCCGCCACGCCCGCGACCTCGGTGCCGTGGCCGTCGCAGTCGACGACACCGCGCTCGCCGGTCTCCACGTAGTCGCCGCCGGGGATGACCCGGCCGGCGAGCCGCGGGTGTTTCTCGTTGACGCCGGTGTCGATGATGGCGAGCTTCACGCCCTTGCCGGTGGCGAAGCGGTGCGCCTCTTCCAGGCGCAGCTGCATCTGGCCCCACGGCTTGTTGGGGATGCGCCGGTCGCCCGTGCCGGAGGTGATGCAGTTCTTGTGCTTCTTGTAGTCCACGTCCTCCTGGGGAGGCTCCGGGTTGCGGAGGTACTTCGCCAGGTCGACGGGCGGCGGCTGGGAGTTCGGCCGGCCCGCCGGGGGCGTGGTCGTGGTCGGCTGCGCGTGCGCGCCGGGCGCGGTCACGAGGGTGACCGCGACCGCGGTCAGCGCGGCGATCTTGCGGATGCGCATCACGGCCTCACGCGGGGATGAGCTGGCGCATGGCCACGTAGAGGTCCATCACGGCGAGCGCCAGCGGCAGGACCGCGGCGATCAGGATGGCCTCCAGCACGTCGACCGTGCGCCGCAGCACCGGCGAGAACTTCTGGTTGGGGAAGATCACGCCGAGCACCAGCGCGCCCGCGCCGACCACCACGAGGGTGCCGAACACGTACAGCAGCCGGTCGCCGGGCGAGGAGTCCACCAGCCACCCGAGCAGCACGCCGGCGCCCGCGACCATGCCGCTGGCCAGCAGCGCCACGGCCTGCGCGCCGTTGGCGTAGGCCCGGCCGCGCAGCAGCAGCACCAGCGTCACCACGATCGCCAGCAGCGGGCCCCAGATGGAGCCGTCGCCCGCGGCGATGACGGCGAACAGCGCGGCGATGCCGCCGCAGCCGACGATCATGCCGGTCAGGTACTCGTGCGCGTTGGCCGTGCGCCGCTCGATGACGGAGTACTCCGGGAAGCCGGTGTCCTCCTTCAGGTCCTCGGCGCTGCCCGGCACGGTCGGCAGCGGCAGCTTGGCCAGCTGGATCGTCAACCGGGGCAGCATCGACAGGGCGGCGAGCGAGACGGCCGCGGTGGCCGCCGCGATGCCCTGGACCGGGTGGTCGACGAAGATGCCGACGAGGAACGCGAGGCCGCTCAGCGCGCCCGCCGTGGCGGCGGCGATGAACACCGTGATGCCGCGGCCGATCAGCATGATGGCGGCCGAGGCGAAGATCAGCACCAGCACGCTGGCCAGCAGCAGGCTCGGCCGGCCCAGCGGACCGGGCACGATGTAGAGGCCGGCGACGTACGCCATCGGCAGGCCGCCCGCCGCCGCGATCAGCACGCCCGTGTCGGTCGCCCCGTACGCGCGCGCCACGACCGCGCCCGCGGCGAGCGCCGCGATGGCGATGACGCCCGCGCAGATCGCGGGCCACAGGTTGTCGCCGCCCGCGAACGGACCGGACATCAGCACCGCGATGGCCGCCGTGACGAGCGCCAGCGCGCCCGCCAGGTGGCCGTACTTGCGGGCCGTGTCCTTGGTCCACGGGCGGAAGCTGTCCGGGTCGGACTCGGCGATCGCGTCGACCACGTCGTCGTACAGCGGGGGCGGGGGGTTCTCGTTGCGCTTGCGCAGCTGGAGCAGCTCGCCGTCGACCACGCCGAGCGAGGCGAGGGTGCGGCTGGGGTCGAGCGGGCTGTCGCCCAGCTTGGCCAACGCCCACCCGCCGTGCCGCACGCCACCGTCCGGAGTGGCCTCCTTGGCCATGTCCAGCAGCATGGGCAGCAGGTCGGCCACCGCGACGTCTGCGGGCAGCGCGACGTCGATACGCGTTCGCGGCGCAACCACCGTCACCCGGCTGAACACCGTCGTACCGGTCGCCACCAGCGCCCCCTAAGTCCTGATGAGTGTCTGCTTGTGGTTCCGACCCGACCCTATTGGTCCGGTCGGACGTGCCACGGGCCGCCCCGGAGCACCGGGTGCAGTATGGCCGCCGCGGGCGTCGAACCAGGGCCGTTCCGCGCAACACGTTGGACGCGGATTTGCCGGACCCCCCTTCGTGGGCCGATCCGATGCGCCATAGTGTCGGTTGCCGCGGGTGGCGCCAGTCGCCGGCGGCCCGCCACCGTCACCCGGTCCGCCGGGTCGGGCGGATCGCAACGGGATCGACGCTGAAGAGGTGCCTGTCAGGTGAGCACGCTGCAGTTCAAGCGCACGGCACGCCTCGCCGCTCCCCGCCCGCCAGGCGGTGAGGTCCACCTGGAACCGCCGCCCGAGGTGCCCCGGGTCATCCCCGGCAACATCATGATGAAGGCGATGCCCGTCGTCATGATCGTGTCGTCCGTCGGCATGATGGTGCTGATGTTCAGCTACAGCGGGCGCAGCCCCGCTGCGATGATCATGCCCGGCATGATGCTGGTCTCGACCATCGGCATGATGGCCGGTGGCATGGGCGGCGGCAAGGGCCAGAAGAAGGCCGAGATGAACGAGGACCGCAAGGACTACCTGCGGTACCTCGGCCAGATGCGGGACCGCGCCCGCGAGGCCGCCAACGAGCAGCGCGCCGAGCGCGAGTGGGTCCACCCGGACCCCCAGATGCTGTGGTCCCTGGCCACCACCCGGCGCATGTGGGAGCGCCGGCAGAACGACCCCGACTTCTGCCACCTGCGCGCGGGCCGCGGCTCGCAGCGGTTGGCCACCCGGCTCGTGCCGCCGCAGACGGGCCCGGTCGAGGAGCTGGAGCCCATCGCGACGCTGGCGCTGCGCCGGTTCGTGCGCGCCCACTCGCTCGTGCCCGACCTGCCGATCTCCATCGCGCTGCGCGGCTTCGCCGCCGTCGGCCTCCTCGGCGAGATCAACGAGAAGCGCGGCCTGGCCCGCGCCCTGCTCGCGCAGATGGCCACCTTCCACTCGCCGGACGACCTGCTGATCGCCGTCGTCACCACCGGCCGCACCAAGGCCGAGTGGGAGTGGATGAAGTGGCTGCCGCACGTGCAGCACCCGTCGATCATCGACGGCATCGGGCAGATGCGGATGATGGCCGGCTCGCTGGCCGAGGTCGAGCAGATGCTGGACGAGCAGCTGCGCGACCGGCAGCGGTTCACCCGCAACGCGCCGCCGCCCGCCGACCAGCCGCACATCGTGATCCTGATCGACGACGGCGACGTCACCCGGGAAGAGCAGATCATCCTGGAGGAGGGCCTGGTCGGCGTCACCCTCCTCGACCTGTCCGAGTCGCTGGGCAACCTGACCGCGCGCCGCGGCCTGCGCCTGGTGATCGAGGACGGCAAGCTGGGCGCGCGCAGCGCGAGCGGCGTCGAGTGGTTCGGCTCGCCGGACTGGCTGAGCGTGGTCGAGGCCGAGGCGCTGGCCCGGCGGCTGTCGCCGTACCGGATCGGCGGCGTGGAGGCGGGCGGCAGCGACGAGGACCCGCTGTCGATGAGCAACAACCCGCCGCTGCTGGAGTTCCTGGGCATCCCCGGCGACCCGATGACGTTCGACGTGCAGGCCGCCTGGCGGCCCCGCCCCGTGCGCGACCGCTACCGCGTGCCGTTCGGCATCGGCGAGTTCGGTCAGCAGGTCGAGCTGGACATCAAGGAAGCCGCGATGGAGGGCATGGGCCCGCACGGCCTGTGCATCGGCGCGACCGGTTCCGGCAAGTCCGAGTTCCTGCGCACGCTCGTGCTGGGCATGCTGGCCACGCACTCGTCGACGTCGCTCAACATGATCCTGGTCGACTTCAAGGGTGGCGCGACGTTCCTCGGGCTGGACAAGGCGCCGCACGTCGCCGCGACGATCACCAACCTGGCGGGCGACCTCACCCTGGTCGACCGCATGAAGGACGCCATCGCCGGCGAGGTCTCCCGGCGGCAGGAGGTCCTCGCCAAGGGCAACTACAAGAACGTCTGGGACTACGAGAAGGCGCGCGAGAACGGCGCCGACCTCGACCCGCTGCCGGCGTTGTTCATCTGCATCGACGAGTTCTCCGAGATGCTGACGGCGAAGCCGGACTTCATCGACATCTTCCTCCAGATCGGCCGCGTCGGCCGGTCGCTCCAGATGCACATGCTGCTGGCCTCCCAGCGGCTGGAGGAAGGCAAGCTGCGCGGCCTCGACACGTTCCTGTCGTACCGGATCGGCTTGAAGACGTTCTCCGCCGCCGAGTCGCGCGCCGCGATCGGCGTGCCGGACGCGTACGAGCTGCCGCCCATCCCCGGTTCCGGGTACCTGGGCGTGCAGGGTTCGCCGCTGACCCGGTTCAAGGCGCTGTACGTGTCCGGCCCGTACCGGCCCGCCGGTCTCCAGGTCGCGGGCCCGTCCGCGCCGGTGACCAGCGACAAGCGGCCCCGGTACTTCGTGCCGGACTACATCGAGATCCCCAAGGAGCCGGTCCGGCCGCTGGAGCCGGTCAAGCAGGAGAAGAAGGAAGAGGACAGCAACGAGCCGTCCGAGCTGGAGGTCATCGTCGAGCGGCTGGTGGGCCAGGGCCCGCCGGCGCACGAGGTGTGGCTGCCGCCGCTCAATGAGCCGCCGTCGCTGGACACCCTGCTGCCGCCGCTGCAGGCCACCGAGGACCGCGGTCTGACCGCGCCCGGTTTCTTCTCCAACGGCAAGCTCCAGGTGCCGCTCGGCGTGGTCGACAAGCCGTTCGAGCAGCGGCGGGACCTGCTGTGGGCCGACTTCTCCGGCGCGGCGGGCCACGGCGCGATCGTCGGCGGTCCGCAGTCGGGCAAGTCGATGATGCTGCGCAGCCTGATCACCGCGATGGCGTTGACGCACACCCCCGAGGAAGTGCAGTTCTACTGCCTCGACCTCGGTGGCGGCACGCTCGCGTCGCTGGAGAACCTGCCGCACGTCGGTGGTTTCGCCAGCCGGTTGGACGTGGACAAGGCGCGCCGGATGGTGGCCGAGCTGTCGGGCCTGATCTCGGAGCGCGAGCAGCGGTTCCGCGCGCAGGGCATCGACTCGATGGTCGAGTTCCGCAACCGCAGGCGGCGCGGCGAGATCCGCGACGACAACTTCGGTGACGCGTTCCTGCTGGTCGACGGCTGGATGAACTTCCGGCAGGAGTTCGAGGCGCTGGAGCCGATGGTCCAGGCGCTGGCCGCGCAGGGTCTGTCGTACGGCGTGCACGTGGTCGTGGCGGCGAACCGGTGGGCGGAGATCCGGCCCGCGATGAAGGACCTCCTCGGCACGCGATTCGAGCTGCGCCTCGGTGACCCGAGCGAGTCCGAGGTGGACCGGAAGGTCGCGGTCAACGTGCCGCCCGGCCGGCCCGGTCGCGGTCTGTCGCCGCAGAAGCTGCACTTCCTCACCGCGCTGCCGCGCATCGACGCGTCGTCGGACGCGGAGAACGTGGCGGCCGGCGTGCAGGACATGATCGCCAAGGTGAACGCGGTCTGGCGCGGCAAGCGCGCGCCGCAGGTCCGCCTGCTGCCCGACCTGCTGCCGCACGCCGAGTTCATGGCCCAGGTCC
Organism: Saccharothrix hoggarensis; assembly: GCF_042678885.1. GTDB lineage: Bacteria > Actinomycetota > Actinomycetes > Mycobacteriales > Pseudonocardiaceae > Actinosynnema > Actinosynnema hoggarensis. The sequence continues at coordinate 8,244 of NZ_JBHTLK010000178.1, read as the reverse complement.
AGCAGCAGCGGCCGAACCGCGGCCACCTGGTGCCGATCGGCGTCAACGAGGACGAGCTGGCCCCGGTGTACCTGGACTTCGACGCGGACCCGCACTTCATGTGCCTGGCCGACGGCGAGTCCGGCAAGACCAACCTGCTGCGCACGATCGTGCGCGGCATCATGAACAGCTACACCTCCACCGAGGCGCTGATCATGCTGGTCGACTACCGGCGCACCATGCTCGGCTACATCGAGACGGACCACCTGCTGTCGTACGCGGTGTCGTCGGCGCAGCTCACGGACATGATCAAGGACGTCCGGGGCTCGATGAACGGCCGCCTGCCCGGTCCGGACGTCACGCAGGAGCAGCTGAAGAACCGGTCCTGGTGGAAGGGCCCCGAGCTGTTCGTCGTCGTGGACGACTACGACCTGGTCGCGCCGCAGGGCGCGGCGAACCCGCTGCAACCGCTGGCGGAGTTCATCCCGCAGGCCAAGGACGTCGGCCTGCACATCGTCGCGGTGCGCCGCATGGGTGGCGCGTCGCGGGCGATGTACGACCCGATCCTGGGCAAGCTGAAGGAGATCTCGGCGCCGATCCTGGTGGGTTCCGGCTCGAAGGAGGAAGGCGCGATCGTGGGCAACCTCAAGGCGTCGCCGCAGCCTCCCGGCCGGGGCACGCTGGTCACCCGCAAGCTGGGCCAGCAGCGCATCCAGGTGGCGTGGATCGACCCGGACTGACCCGGTCCGACCGCTCGGCACGACGAGGGGGCCCCGCTTCGGCGGGGCCTTCCGCGTTGACGGGCCTTCGCGTTGGGGCGACCTTCCGCGTTGGCGGGGCCTTCCGCGTTGGCGGGGCCTTCGCGTTGGCGGGGAAGGTCCGCGGCCGGCTTGGCGGGGGAGCGCCCGGCCGGCCGCGGACCGTGCCGTCACCTCCGGGCACGCCCGCTCGGGGCGGCCGTCCCACCTGCGTCGACGGCGGTACCCCCCGCTGTCGACTGCCGTCGCGCCGTGGGGTCGGTGGGTCGGTGACCGGGTGGAACTGTGCCCCAGGGCGCTCACACTTGACTCACATGTGCCTCTCCGCTGTCGGACGACTGCCCTATGCTCTGGCCGGCCCAATGCCCAACGGGTCGCGGGAGCGGTCCCAGGAGGAGGGGGAGGCGCGTGGAGACGGAGTTCAAGGTGCTCGGCCCCCTCGAAGTGCGGCACCGCGGGGAGCCGGTCGCGGTCCCCGCCGGCGGCGCCCGGGTGCTCCTCTCGGCGCTGCTGCTCCACCACAACCGGGTCGTGCCCGCGGACGACCTCGTCGACCTGCTGTGGGAGAACGGGCCGCCCAACCTCGCCCGCGCCCGGTCGTCCCTGCACATGGCCGTGCTGCGGCTGCGCCGGTCGCTCGGTCCGGCGGACGTCGTCGGCACGGCGAGCGGCGGGTACGTCGCCGAGATCGACCCGGACGCGCTCGACCTGCACCGCTTCCGCGAGCTGATCGCCGCCGGGCGGTTCGGCGAGGCGCTGGACCTGTGGCGCGGCGAGCCGCTGTCCGACGTGCGCTCCGACACGCTGCACCGCGACCACGTCGCGCCGCTCGCGGAGGAGCGGCTGGCGGCGCTGGAACGGCGCGTGGACGCGGACCTCGCCGCGGGCCGCGACGCCGACCTCCTCGCCGAGCTGCGCGCGCTCACCGGCCGGCACCCGTTGCGGGAGCGGTTCTGGGCGCAGCTCGTGCACGCGCTGCACGGGTCCGACCGGCGGGCGGAGGCGCTGGCCGCCTACGCGGAGGTGCGCGAGCTGCTGGCCGAGGAGCTGGGCGCGGACCCGGGGCCGAGCCTGCGGGAGGCGCACCGCGTGGTGATCGCGGACGGTGAGCCGGACGTCGTCGTGCCGCACCAGATCCCGGCCCACCCGGCGCACTTCGTCGGCCGGGACGACGAGCTGGACCGGCTCACGGCGCTGCTGGACCGGTCGGCGGGCGCCGCGGTCATCTCCGCCGTCCGCGGCACGGGCGGCATCGGCAAGACGGCGCTGGCGCTGCGCTGGGCCGAGCGGGTCGCCGACCGGTTCCCGGACGGCAGGCTGTACGTGAACCTGCGCGGGTTCGACCCGGCGAACGCGCCTCTGGACGTCGGCGAGGCGTTGCGGGGGTTCCTGGAGGCGCTGGGGGTGAAGGCGGAGCGCGTGCCGACCCGCCCGGCGGACCAGGCCGCGCTCTACCGGTCCAAGCTGGCCGGCCGGAAGGTGCTGGTGGTGCTCGACAACGCGCGGGACGCCGACCAGGTGCTGCCGCTGCTGCCGGGCGGGACGAGCTGCTTCGTGCTGGTCACCAGCCGCAACCAGCTCGGCGAGCTGGTGCGGGTCGGCGCCGTGCCGCTCACGCTGGACGTCATGCCGGACGTCGAGGCGCGCCGGCTGGTGGAGCGCGTGGTGGGCGTGTCGCGGACGGGTCAGGAGCCGGCGGCGGTGCGGCGGCTGGTCGAGCTGTGCGGCGGCCTGCCGCTGGCGCTGGCCACGGTGTCGGCGCGGGCCGCCCTGAACCCCGGCTTCCGGCTCGCGTCGCTGGCCGACGAGCTGGCCGACGAGTGGGGCCGGATGGCGGGCCTCGACGCGGGCGACGAGCAGGGCGTGCGGGCGGTGCTGTCGTGGTCGTACCGGGCGCTCTCGGCGCGGGCGGCCCGGATGTTCCGGCTGCTCGACGTGCACCCCGGTCCGGTGATCTCGGTGCCGTCGGCGGCGAGCCTGGCCGCCGTGCCGACCGCGGAGGCCGCGGCGGCGCTGGCCGAGCTGGCCCGGTTGCACCTGCTCACCGAGGTCGCGCCCGGCCGGTTCGCGTTCCACGACCTGCTGCGCGCCTACGCGGCGACCGAGGCCGACGCCGACCCGCCCGAGGAGCGGGACGCGGCACGGGCCCGCGTGCTCGGCTTCTACCTGCACTCCGCGTTCAACGCGGTCAAGCGCATCCACCCCCAGCGGGACACGAGCCCGGTGCGGCTGGAGCCGCTGCCGCCGGGCGCCGTCGCCCACGAGCCCGCGGACGACCCGGCGGCGTGGCGCTGGATCGACCTGGAGTACCCGGTGCTCCTGTCGACCTCCACCCGTGCGGCGGAGACGGGGCACGGCCTGCTGTCGTGGCACCTGTGCTGGACGCTCGGCACGGTGTTCGACCGCCGGGGCCAGTGGCACGACTGGCTCGCGATGCTCGGCGAGGCGGAGCGGTACGCGGTCCGGGAGGGCGACGGCCGGGCGCTGGCGACGATCAAGCACCACTCCAGCGTCGCCCTGCAGATGACCGGCGACCCGGAGGCGGCGCGGGCGGCCTTGGAGCAGGGCCTCGTGCTGTTCGAGGGCCTGGGCGACCGGCGGGGACTCGGCGACGCGCACCGCGGCATGGCGTTCCTGTGCGAGAACGCGGGCGATCCGCGGGCCGCCCTGGAGCACGGGCAGCGCGCGCTGGAGCACTACAAGGCGGTGGGCTTCCCGTTCGGGGTCGCGGGCACGATGAGCGCGATCAGCCTCTACCACTCGCACCTGGGCGACTACCCGAAGGCGCTGGAGATGGGACACCGCGCGCTCGAACAGCAGCGCGCGCTCGGGCACACCTACGGCGAGGCGAACGTGCTGGACAACATCGGTTGGGCGCACCACCGGGCGGGCGACCACGGCGAGGCGGTCGGCTACTTCCGCGAGTCGGCCGACCTGTTCCGCAAGAGCGGGTCCGTGGTGCTGGAGGCGCAGGTGCTCGTGCACCTGGCGGAGGCGGAGGAGGCGTTGGGCGACGTCGGCGAGGCCCGCCGCGCGCTGGCCCGCGTCATGGGGCTCGCCGGCAGCCTCCAGGAGTCGTTCGTGGCGGACGTCGAGGCGCGGCTGTCCCGGCTCGACGACACGGCGCCGGGCGGGCGTCCCGGTTCCCGGGCCGTGGCGGCCACGTGATCAGGTTCAACGTCCTCGGGCCGCTGGAGGTGTGGCACGGCGGGCGGCGCGTCCCGGTGCCGGCCGGGCGGGCCCGCCTCCTGCTCGCGGTCCTGTTGCTGCGGGCGAACCAGCCGGTGTCGGCCGACGAGCTGGTCGACCGGCTGTGGGACGGCGAGGCGCCCAACCCGGACCGCGCCAAGGCCACGTTGCAGATGGTCGTGCGGCGCCTGCGCCAGGCGTTGGGCGAGGCGAACGTGGTGCGCACGACCACCGGCGGCTACCTGGCCGACCTGCCGCCGGGCGCGCTGGACCTGCGCGAGTTCCGCGACCTGGTCGCCGAGGGCCGGTTCGCCGAGGCGCTGGAGCTGTGGCGGGGCACGCCGCTGTCCGACGTGGCGTCGGACTCCCTGCACCGCGACGAGGTCGAGCCGCTGCTGGAGGAGCGCCTCGGCGTGCTGGAGCGCCGCTTCGACGCCGAGCCGGCCGCCGGTCTCGGCCCCGACCTCGTGGCCGAGCTGCGGTCGCTGACCAAGCAGCACCCGCTGCGGGAGCGGTTCTGGGCGCAGCTGTTGACCGCGTTGCGCGCCTCCGGCCGGCGCGCCGAGGCGTTGACCGCGTACCTGGAGATGCGGGCGGTCCTCACCGCCGAGCTGGGCGTCGAACCGGGGCCGGAGCTGCGGGCGCTGCACGCGGAGCTGCTGGCCGAGGACGACGGCGGCGCGCCGGCCGTCCGCCTGCGCGACCACCTGCCCCGCGACCTGCCCGACTTCACCGGGCGCGCCGAGGAGCTGGCGACGGTCGCCCGGGTCGCCGAGCGCGGGCTGGTGTGCGCGGTGGACGGCATGGCCGGCGTGGGGAAGACCGCCTTCGCGGTGCACGCCGCGCACCTGCTCGCCGACCGGTACCCCGACGGCCGGTTCTACATCGACCTGCACGGCTACACCGAGGGGCGGCAGCCGCGGGAGACGCGCGACGCGCTCGCCGTGCTGCTGTACTCGCTGGGCGTGCCGCGCGAGCGCGTCCCGGTCGGGCTCGACGAGCGGGTGGCGCTGTGGCGCTCGGAGATGGCCGGGCTGCGGGCGGTCGTCGTGCTGGACAACGCGTTCGACGCGGTGCAGGTCCGCGCGCTGCTGCCGTCCGCGCCGGGCTGCCTGGTGATCGTGACGAGCAGGCGCAGGCTCGTCGGTCTGGACGGCAGCCACGCGTTGTCGCTGCCGGTGCTGCCCGGCCCGGTCGCCGCCGACCTGTTCCGGCAGGTGGCGGGCCGGTCCACGTTGGACGCCGCCACGCTGGCCCGGCTGGTGGAGCTGTGCGGGCACCTGCCGCTGGCGATCCGGCTCGCGGCGGCCCGGCTGAACCACCGCGCGGCGTGGACGGCGGAGTACCTCATCGACCGCATGCGCGACGAGCGGCGGCGGCTGCGCGAGTTCGCCGCCGACGACCGCGACGTCGCCTCGGCGTTCGCCGTGTCCTACCGGACGCTGGACGACGTGCAGCGGCGCGTGTTCCGGGCGCTGGGCCGCCACGTCGGCGAGGACGTCGACCGGTACTCCGGCGCGGCGCTGTCAGGGCTGCCCGCGGACGTGGTGGACGACGTGCTGGGCGCGCTGGTCGAGGTGAACCTGGTGGAGGAACCCCGCCAGGGCCGGTTCCGGCTGCACGACCTGGTCCGCCACTACGCGCAGGAGACCGCCGAGCCGGACGACGCCGCGGTGGTCCGGCTGCTCGACTACTACCTGGCCGTGGTGAAGGCGGGCGACGAGGCGCTGTACCCCAACCGGGCGCGGCTGCCGGTGCGCGAGCCGGACGCGTCGCTGGAGCTGCCGGGGTTCACCACGGCGGGGCCGGCCGTGGAGTGGTTCGAGGCGGAGCGCGAGAACATCGCCGCCGCCGTGGGCCACGCCGCCCGCCACGGGCTGGACGAGCACGCGTGGCAGCTGCCCTACCTGCTCTGGGGCTTCTACTACCACGGCGGCCACGTCTCGGACTGGATCTCCACCCACGAGACCGCCCTCGCCGCCACCGAGAGGCTGGGCGACGACCGGGCCCGCGCGCGCGTCCTCAGCGGGTTGGCCGGCGGGTACTGGGCGTCCGGGCGGAACGAGGAGGCGCTGAGCCAGTTCCGCGAGGCGTACGACCTGATGGAGGCAGACGGCGACCACGTCACCGCCGCCGTCCTGCTGGGCAACATCTGCGCCTGCCTCGACCACATGGGGCGGCACGAGGAGGCGCTGGAGCACGGGGAGCGCGGCGCCCGCATCCAGATGGAGAAGGGTCAGCTGGCCAACGTCACGCTCACCCTGTGCAACGTGGCGTCGTCGTTGATGAAGCTGGGCCGGCACGAGGAGTCGATCGAGCGCTACCGGGAGGCGATCGCGGTGAGCGTGCAGGTCCGGGACGAGCACGCCGAGGCCGCCGCGTTCATGGAGATGGCCCAGCCCCTGAGCGCGCTCGGCCGGGAGGACGAGGCGCTGGCGGCCGCCATGAAGGCGCTGGCCGTGCTGGAGCGGCTGGCGGACGCGACCGGCACGGCCGAGGCGGCGACCATCGTGGCGGAGATCCACCGCAAGGAAGGGCGGCTGGACGAGGCGCTGGACTACTTCCGGCGCACGCTCGGCACCCTGGACCAGGCGACCATCCCGTGGTCGCACGCCGCCGCGCTGGCCGGCATGGCGGACGTGTTCGACCGGCGGGGCGACCGGGCGACGGCCGTGGAGCACTGGAAGCGGGCGATCGACCTGTACGAACGGCTCGACAGCGACCGGGCGGAGGAGCTTCGGGCCAGGGTCGGGCAGGACGGCTGACCTGCGCGTCCGGGCGTCCCGGCCCCGTCGTGCCGACTCGCGCCGAGCCCGGTGGTTCGTAGACTGGCACCGCAGGGGAGGGGTATGGCGACCGGGTCAACACCGCCGGCGCTCCCGGGGGGACTCCGGGCGCGGCGGCCGTCGGCACGTCCCCCGCGCCGGGTCGGCGACCCGCCCGTGACGCGGTTCAACGTCCTCGGACCGCTGGAGGCGTGGCACGACGGCGTGCGGCTCACGATCCCGGCCGGACGGGCGCGGGTGCTCCTCGCGACGTTGTTGCTGCGCGCCAACCAGCCGGTGCCCGTGGACACGCTGGCCGACCGGCTGTGGGAGGACGGCGCGCCGGGCCCGGACCGGGTCCGGCCCACGCTGCAGATGGTGGTCCGGCGGCTGCGCCAGGCGCTCGGCGACGCGAACGTGGTCCGCACGACCACCAACGGGTACGTCGCCGAGGTCGACCCGGACGCGCTGGACCTGCACCGGTTCCGGGCCCTCGCGGCGGACGGGCGGCACGCCGAGGCGCTCGCGCTGTGGCGCGGCGACCCCCTGTCGGACGTGCGGTCGGACGTGCTGCACGCGGAGGAGGTCGAGCCGCTGCTGGAGGAGCGGCTGGTCGTGCTGGAACGCCGGATCGAGGCCGACCTGGCGGCCGGCCGGTTCGGCGACCTGCTGCCCGAGCTGCGCTCGCTGACCCGGGCCCACCCGTTGCGGGAACGGTTCTGGGGCCAGCTGGTGCTCGCCCTGCACGGCAGCGACCAGCAGGCGGAGGCGCTGGCCGCGTTCCGCGCGGTGCGCGACCTGCTGGCCGACGAGCTGGGCGTCGACCCGAGCGAGTACCTGCGCGCGGTGCACCGGACCGTGCTGTCCGGCGACCCCGAGCCGGCGCCCGCGCTGACGCCGTGGACGGCGCTCTGCCAGCTGCCGCCGGACACGTCCGACTTCATCGGGCGCGACGACCTGTACTCGGAGGCGGCGGCGCTGCTCGTCGGCGACCCGTCCGGCACGGCGGTGCCGGTGGTCGCGATCACCGGCGCGCCCGGCACGGGCAAGAGCACCCTGACGATCCGGATCGCGCACGCCCTGCGGCGCAGGTTCCCCGACGGCCAGCTGTTCGTCCGGCTCGACGGCGCGGGCGGCGACCCGCGCGACCCGGCCGAGGTGCTGGCGGAGCTGCTGACGGCGGTCGGCCTCAACCCGTCGGCCATCCCGGACCGGCTGGAGGCGCGCGCCGCCGCGTTCCGGTCCCGCGTCGCGGACCGCGCGGTGCTGCTCGTGCTGGACGACGCGGCGGGGTTCGACCAGGTCAAGGACCTGTTGCCGGGCACGGCGAGCGGCGCCGTGCTGATCAGCAGCCGGCACCAGCTCGCGGGCTTGCCGGGCATCCGGAGCCTGCGGGTGCCGCCGCTGGCCGCCGCCTCGGGCGTCGCCCTGCTGACGCGGATGATCGGCCCGCAGCGCGTCGCGGAGGAACCGCGCGCCGCGGTCGCGATCGTGGAGGCGTGCGGCGGGTTGCCCCTGGCGCTGCGGATCGTGGGCGCGCGCCTGGCCGCACG
>NZ_JBHTLK010000177.1:0-15073 GCF_042678885.1 Saccharothrix hoggarensis | reverse complement strand
CGTGCTTCGCGGGGTTGCGCGAGGTGTGGACCGGCGGCGACGTCGTGCCCGCCGCCGCCGTGCGGCGGGTCGTGGAGGCGTGCCCCGGCACCACCGCGGTGGACGTCTACGGCCCCACCGAGACCACCACCTTCACCACCTCGTACCCGATGGCCGATCTCGGGGCCGTCCCGGACGTGCTGCCCATCGGCCGACCGCTCGACGGCATGCGCGCGTACGTCCTGGACGAGGACCTGCGCCCGGTGGCCGACGGGGTGACCGGTGAGCTGTTCATCGCGGGCGCGGGCCTGGCCCGCGGTTACCTCGGCCGCCCCGGCCTGACCGCGCAGCGGTTCGTGGCGGACCCGTTCGGCCCGCCGGGACAGCGGATGTACCGCACCGGCGACCTGGTCCGGTGGAACCCGCAGGGGGAGCTGGACTTCGTGGGCCGCGTCGACGAGCAGGTCAAGGTCCGCGGCTTCCGCATCGAGGCCGGTGAGGTCGAGGCCGCCCTGGCCCGTCACCCCGGTGTCGCGCAGGCCGCCGTCGCCGCCCGCCACGACCACGTGGGCGCCAAGCGCCTGGTGGCCTGGGTCGTCCCGGAGGGCGACCGCCTCCCCACCGACGACGAACTGCGGGAACTCGTCCTGCGGACCCTGCCCGACTACATGGTGCCGTCGGCCTTCGCCGCGGTGGACCGGTTGCCGCTCAGCGCCAACGGGAAGGTGGACCGCAAGGCCCTGCCCGACCCCGACTGGCAGGCCCCGTCGCGCGCCGCACGGGTGGCACCCCGCACCCCCGCGGAGACCGCCGTCGCCGCCGCCTGGGCCGACGTCCTCGGCGTGGCGCCCGACCGGATCGGCGCCGACGACGACTTCCTGGGCCTGGGCGGCGACTCGATCCAGGCCATCCGGGTGGTCTCCCGCCTGCGCGCGGCCCTCGACGTCCCCCTGTCCTCCGGAGACGTGTTCGACGCCCGCACCGTCGCGGGCCTCGCCGCCCTGCTGGCCGATCGGCGGCCCGCCGGCGAGGACGACCGCATCACGCCCGCCCCGCGCGACGCCGCGCTGCCGCTGTCCCCGGTCCAGCAGCGGCTGTGGTTCCTGCACCGCCTCGACCCCACCGCCACCGACTACAACACGGGCGTCGGCCTGCGGCTGTCCGGGCCGCTCGACGAGGACGCCCTCCGTGCCGCCCTGGACGGGCTGGTCGAGCGGCACGAGACCATGCGCACCACCTACGACGAGGTCGACGGTCGGGGCGTGCAGGTCGTCGCGTCGCACGGCACGCTGCCGCTGCGCGTGGTCGATCTGGCCGGGGTGGCGCCCGCCGACCGCGACGCGGCCCTCGACCGGGTGCTCACCGAGGAGCTGACCACCCCGTTCGACCTGGCCCGCGGCCCCGTGGCCCGCGCCGTGCTGGCCCGGCTGGCCGACGACGAGCACGTTCTCCTGCTCGACCAGCACCACATCGCCACCGACGGCTGGTCGGTCCGCGTGCAGGTGGACGACCTGGTGGAGCTGTACCGGGCCGCGCTGCGAAGAACCGCACCGGACCTGCGCCCGCTGCCGGTCCGCTACGCCGACTTCGCCGTGTGGCAGCGCGAACGCCTCGACGACCAGGTCGAGGCCGCCGAACTCGACCACTGGCGTGACCGGCTCGCCGGCCTGGAACCGCTCGACCTGCCCACCGACCGACCCCGGCCCGCGCGGCGCACCACGTCCGGCGCCGTGCACCGGGCCGCACTGCCCGCCGACCTGGTGCGGCGCCTGGCCGAACTGGGCCGCGCCGACGGCGCCACCCTCTTCACCGCCCTCACCGCCGCCGTGCAGGTGCTGCTGGCCCGCTACACCGGCCGGCACGACGTCGCCGTGGGCACCGCCTCCTCCGGCCGGGGCAGGCCGGAGCTGGACGACCTGGTCGGCTTCTTCGTCAACACCCTCGTCCTGCGCTCCACCGCGGACCCCGCCCTGCCGTTCCGCGACTTCCTGAGCCGGGTGCGCGCCACCTCGCTGGACGCGTTCGCGCACGACCGGCTGCCCTTCGACCGGCTGGTCGACGAGCTCCAGCCCGACCGCGACCCCAGCCGCACGCCGCTGGTGCAGGCGCTCGTCGTGCTCCAGCAGGCGATGGTGGAACCGACCGCGGTGGACGCGCTGCGCGTCGAGGAGCACCACCTGCCCCGCCCGCGCGCCCGGTTCGAGCTGCTGGTCGAGTTCTGGCCCCGGGGCGACGCGCTGGACGTGGCGCTGGAGTACAACACCGACCTGTTCGACGCCGCCACCATCGAGCGCCTGGCCGGTCACCTCCGGGTCCTGCTGGAGGCCGTCGCCGCCGATCCGGACCGCCCGCTGGGCGATCTGCCGCTGCTCGACCCGGCGGAACGCCACCGGGTCCTGGAGGAGTGGAACGACACCCGCCGGGACCTGGCCCCGGCCACGATCACCTCCCTGTTCACCGCGCAGGTCCGCCGCAGGCCCGACGCCACCGCCGTGCTCGCCGACGGCACGTCGCTCAGCTATGCCGAGCTGGACGCCCGGGCCAACCGGCTGGCCCACCACCTGCTGCGCCGCGGCCTGCGCGCGGAGGAGCCGGTGGCGCTGCTGCTGGGCCGCTCGGCGGACCTCGTCGTGGCCGAGCTGGCCGTGGTGAAGGCGGGCGGGGCGTACGTGCCGCTGGACACCAGGTCGCCCGCCGAACGGCTGGCGGTGCTGCTGGCCGAGACCGGCGCCGGGGTCCTGGTGACCGACCGGTCCCGGCGCGACACCGCCGCGTCCACCCACGACGGTCACGTCGTCGTCATGGACCACGCGGACCTCTCGGCCGAGCCCGCCACCGACCCGGACGTGTCGCCGCACCCGGACAACCTGGCCTACGCCATGTACACCTCGGGTTCGACCGGTGTGCCCAAGGGCGTGGCGGTGCGGCACCGCGACGTGACCGCGCTGGCCCGCGACTCGCGCTTCCTCGGCGGCGCGCACGAACGCGTGCTGCTGCACTCGGCGCCGGCGTTCGACGCCACCACCTACGAGCTGTGGGTCCCCCTGCTCAACGGCGGCACCGTCGTTGTAGCCCCGCCCGGCGACCTCGACGCGGAACTGCTGCGCGACCTGGTCACCCGACACGACGTGACCGGCCTGTGGCTGACCGCCGGGCTGTTCCGCGCCGTCGCACAGGACGACCCCGCCTGCCTGGCCGGGCTGCGCGAGGTGTGGACCGGTGGCGACGTGGTGCCCGCGGCCGCCGTGCGCCGGGTCCTGGAGGCCTGTCCGGGCATCGCGGTGGTCGACGGCTACGGCCCCACGGAGACCACGACGTTCGCCACCTCGCACCGCATGACCGCCGCCGCCGGAGTCCCGGACGTGGTGCCCATCGGCCGCCCGCTGGACGACATGCGCGTCTACGTGCTCGACGAGGCGCTGTCACCGGCCCCGATCGGCGTGCCCGGTGAGCTGTTCATCGCGGGCGCGGGCCTGGCCCGCGGTTACCTCGGCCGCCCCGGCCTGACCGCGCAGCGGTTCGTGCCCGACCCGTTCGGCGAGCCGGGGGAGCGGATGTACCGCACCGGCGACGTCGTGCGGTGGCGGCCGGACGGCACCGTCGAGTTCGTCGGCCGCACCGACGACCAGGTGAAGATCCGCGGCTTCCGCGTGGAGCCGGGCGAGGTCGACACGGCGCTGGCCGAGCACCCCGCCGTCGCGCAGTCGGTGACCGTCGTGCGGGTGGACGACACCGGCCGCAAGCGCCTGGTCGCCTACCTCACCACCGCCGAGCACACCGTGGAGCGGCCGGACGCGGCGGAGTTGCGCGGGTTCCTGAACCGCTCGCTGCCCGACTACCTCGTGCCGTCCGCGTTCGTGGTCGTGGACGCGCTCCCGCTCAACGCCAACGGCAAGGTGGACCGCCGCGCCCTGCCCGAGCCGGACTGGGGGACCGCCGGCGCCGCGCACCTCGCGCCCGCCGACGGGCCGCAGACCGTGCTGGCGGACATCTGGGCCGAGCTGCTGGGCGTGGACCGGGTGGGCGCGAACGACAACTTCTTCGAACTGGGCGGCGACTCGATCCTCAGCATCCAGGTCGTGTCGCGCGCCCGCCGCGCCGGTTTCGCGCTCACCCCCGGCGACTTGTTCCGGCACCCCACCGTGGCGGCCCTGGCCGCCGTGGCCGGGCCCGAGCAGGCGACCGCCGACCAGGGCCCGGTGGTCGGCGACGTGCCGCTGACCCCGGTCCAGCGGTGGCTGTTCGCCACGAACCCCGACCATCCCGGGCACTTCGCCCAGTCGTTGACCGCGGAACTGGCCGACGACGTGGACGTGGCGGCGCTGCGGCGGGCGCTGGCGGCGTTGCTGAGCCACCACGACGCGCTGCGGATGCGGTTCGAGCATGCCGACGACGGCGGGTGGCGGCAGTACAACGCCCCGGTAGAGGACGGTGACGTCCTCGACGTCCACGAGGTGTCCCCGGACGACGACGACCGCGTTCGGACCGTCACCACGCGGGCGCACGCGGACATCGACCTCTCGAACGGGCCACTGGCCAAGGCAGTGCTGTTCACTGTGGACGGACACCGCCCACTGCTGTTCCTCGCCGTGCACCACCTGGTGGTGGACGGCGTGTCGTGGCGTGTCCTGTTGGAGGACTTGGACACCGCCTACCGGCAGGTGCTGCGCGGTGAGGCGGTCGATCTCGGGGCGAAGACCACGTCGTTCCGGGAGTGGGCGTTGAAGCTGGTCGAGCACACCGCGAACGGCGGGTTCGACGACGAGCGCGACCACTGGGCGCGGACCGCCGCGATCGACCCGTCCCTGCCCGTCGACCACGACGGGGTTGGCACCGCCGGTTCCACCCGCACCGTCACCGTCCGGCTGGACGCGGAGACGACCCGGGCGTTGTTGCAGGACGTGCCGGGGGTGTACCGCACGCAGGTCAACGACGTGCTGCTGAGCGCGCTGGGCCGGGTGCTGGCGGAGTGGACGGGTCGGCAGCGGGTGGTGGTGGACCTGGAGGGCCACGGCCGCGAGGACCTGCTCGACGGTGTGGACCTCTCGCGCACGGTCGGCTGGTTCACGTCGATCTTCCCGGTCGCGCTGGAGGTCCCCGTCTCCGACGGCGACTGGGGCGGCACGCTCAAGTCGGTCAAGGAGCAGTTGCGGTCCGTGCCGCGCAAGGGCATCGGCCACGGCGCGCTGCACGAGCCCGGCGCTGACGGGCCGCGGATCAGCTTCAACTACCTGGGCAGGCTCGACTGGTCCGCCGTCGAGGGCGGACTGGTGCACGCCGTGCGCGGCAGCCTGGAACTGCACCACGCGCCGGAAGCACCCCGACCGCACCTGCTGGACGTGGTCGGCGCGGTCGAGCGCGGCAGCCTCGAACTGACCTGGTACTTCAGCGGCCGGGTGCACGAGGAGTCGACGGTGCGCGGGCTGGCCGAGGCGATGGCGGAGGCGCTGCGCGGGATCGTGGCGCACTGCGCGCAGCCGGGCGTCGGGGGCCGCACGCCGTCGGACTTCCCGTTGGCCGGGTTGGACCAGGCGGGCGTGGACCGGCTGGTCGGCGACGGGCGGGGCGTGGAGGACGTCTACCCGCTCACCCCCATGCAGGCCGGCATGGTCTTCCACGGCCTGGTCGACCGGGGCGCCTCCGGCGCCTACTTCAACCAGGTGCACTTCCGCGTGTCCGGGGTGACCGACCCGCGGGCGTTGGGCGAGGCGTGGCAGCGCGTCGTGGACCGGAACCCCGTGCTGCGCAGCGAGATCGCGTGGGAGGGCCTGCCCGAACCGCTCCAGGTCGTGCGCCGCGACGTCACCCTCCCGGTCGCGCACCTCGACTGGACCGGCCTGGACGAGGCCGGCCGCGACGAGGAGCTGCGCCGGTTCCTGGAGCGAGACCGCGCCGCCGGCTTGGACCTGGGCGCCGCGCCGCTGATGCGCGTGATGATCGCGGCGCTGTCGCACGACGAGGTCCAGGTGGTGTGGACCTTCCACCACGTGCTGCTCGACGGCTGGACGGCGGCGCAGCTGTTCACCGAGGTCTGCGCGCAGCACGCGGCGATCTCCCGCGGCGGTCCGGGGCCGGCGACCTCCCGGCGCCCCTTCCGCGACTACGTGCACTGGCTGGACCGGCAGGATCGCGCGTCGGCCGAGGAGTACTGGCGCGGGGTGCTCGCCGGGTTCGACGAGCCGACCCCGCTGCCCTACGACCGGCGACCGGTCGAGGCCCACCGCGCCGAGTCCGGCGGCACCGTCCGCTTCGACCTGACCGCCGAGCAGACCGAGCGGCTGCGCACCGCCGCGCAGCGCGCCGGCCTCACCGTGAACACCGTCGTGCAGGGGGCTTGGGCGCTGTTGCTGGCCCGCTACGGCGGCACCTCCGACGTCGTGTTCGGCACCACCGTCTCCGGCCGGCCCGCCGACCTGGCGGGCGTGGAGCAGATGGTCGGCATGTTCATCAACACCGTGCCGACCCGGGTCGCCGTCGACCGGGACCGCGACCAGCTGTCGTGGCTGCGCGACCTCCAGGCCGACCAGGCCGAGGCGCGCCGCTTCGAGCACGTGCCGCTGTCCCGGCTGCGCGCGTGGAGCGACCTGCCCGGCGGGGTGAACCTGTTCGACAGCATCCTGGTCTTCGAGAACTACCCGTTCGACGAGGACGCCATGGCCGAGCACGGCCTGCGGCTGCACGACGTGCGCGCCCACGAGCCGACCAACTACGCGCTCACCGTCGTCGTTTCGCCGGGGCCGCGGCTGGTGGTCGAGCTGGACCACGACCAGGCGCTGTTCGACGAGGCCACGGTCGAGCGACTGGGCCGGCACCTGCGAGCACTGCTGGAGGACCTGCTCGCCGAACCCGACCGGCCGCTGCGCGACCTGCGGATGCTCGATGAGGCCGAGCGCCGGCAGGTGCTGGTGGAGTGGAACCCCACCGGCCGCGACTACCCCGTGGCCACGCTCCCCGCGCAGTTCGCCGCACAGGTCGCCCGCACGCCCCACGCCGTCGCCGTCACCTGCGAGGGCCACGCCCTCACCTACGCCGAGCTGGACGACCGCGCCACCCGGCTGGCGCACGTGCTGGCCGCGCACGGCGCCGGGCCCGAGCGGTACGTCGCGCTGCGGCTGCCCCGCTCGATCGACCTCGTGGTGGCCGTCCTGGGCGTGCTCAAGTCCGGCGCGGCGTACCTGCCGATCGACCCGTCGTACCCCGCCGAGCGGGTGGCGGGCATGGTCGAGGACGCCCGGCCGGTGCTCACGCTGACCGAGCTGCCGGACCTGTCCGGCGTGCCCGCGACCGCGCCCGAGGTCGACCTGCGGCCCGAGCACCCCGCCTACGTCATCTACACCTCGGGCTCCACCGGCAAGCCCAAGGGCGTCGTCATCCCGCACGCCAACGTGGCGCGGCTGTTCTCGGCGACCGACCACTGGTTCGGGTTCGGCCCCGACGACGTGTGGACGCTGTTCCACAGCTACGCCTTCGACTTCTCCGTCTGGGAGCTGTGGGGACCGCTGCTGCACGGCGGGCGGCTGGTCGTGGTGCCGCACGAGGTCTCGCGCTCCCCACGCGACTTCGCGCGGCTGCTGGCCGACGAGCGGGTCACCGTGCTCAACCAGACGCCCTCGGCGTTCTACCAGCTCATCGCCGAACGACCGACGGGGCTGAGCCTGCGCTACGTCGTCTTCGGCGGCGAGGCGCTGGACGTGCGCAAGCTGGCCGCCTGGGAGGGCCCAGGCGAGCTGATCAACATGTACGGCATCACCGAGACCACCGTGCACGTCACGTGGACGCCCGCCGACGGCACGGTCGGCGAGCCCATCCCCGACCTGCGCGTGTACGTCCTCGACGACGACCTGCGGCCGGTGCCGCCGGGCGTCACCGGCGAGATGTACGTCGCCGGCGCGGGCCTGGCGCGCGGCTACCTCAACCGGCCGGGCCTGACCGCGTCCCGGTTCGTCGCCGACCCCTTCGGCGAACCCGGCACGCGCATGTACCGCACCGGTGACCTGGCCCGCTGGCAGGACGGCAGGCTGGACTACCTCGGCCGCGCGGACCACCAGGTCAAGATCCGCGGCTTCCGCATCGAGCTGGGCGAGATCGAGGCGGCGCTGGAGGCGCACGACGACGTGGCCGAGTCGGTCGCCGTCGTCCGCGAGCACGCCGGGCGCAAGCTCATCGTCGGCTACCTCGTGCCCACCGCGGGCCGCACCGCGCCCGTCGCCGCAGAGCTGCGCGGCTTCCTGGCCCGCTCCCTGCCCGAGCACATGGTGCCCTCGGCGTTCGTCGTGCTCGACCGCTTCCCGCTGACGGGCAACGGCAAGCTCGACCGCAAGGCGCTGCCCGCGCCCGAGTGGGAGGCGTCCGGTTCCGGGCACGTCGCGCCGCGCACCGACACCGAGCGGGTGCTCGCGGAGATCTGGGCGCAGGTGCTCGGGGTCGAGCGGGTCGGCGTCGAGGACGACTTCTTCGAGCTGGGCGGCGACTCGATCATCAGCATCCAGATCACCTCGCGCGCCCGGCAGGCCGGGTTCGCCCTCGTGCCGCGCGACCTGTTCACCCACACCACGGTCGCCGCGCTGGCCGCCGCCGCACCCGCCGCCGACGCGGTCGAGGCCGTGCCGCAGGGCCCGGTCACCGGCGAGGTTCCGCTGACCCCGATCCAGCACTGGTTCCTCGACGCCGAACCGCCCCGGCCCGAGCACTTCGACCAGTCGGTGCTGCTGGAGTTCGCCGACGACGTGGACGTGGCGGCGCTGCGGCGGGCGCTGGCGGCGCTGGTGAGCCACCACGACGCGCTGCGGATGCGGTTCGAGCGCGCCGGCGACGGCGGGTGGCGGCAGCACAACGCCCCGGACGAACCGGTGGACGTGCTGTCGGAGCACGAGCTGCCCGACGCCGACGAGGAGGCGCGACGGGTGGTCGTCGAGGAGGTCCACCGCGGCTTCGACCTCGCGCGCGGTCCGCTGCTGCGCGCGGCGCTGCTCGACGGCGGGGCCGGTGGGCGGCAGCTGCTGCTCGCCGTGCACCACCTGGTGGTGGACGGCGTGTCGTGGCGTGTCCTGTTGGAGGACTTGGACACCGCCTACCGGCAGGTGCTGCGCGGTGAGGCGGTCGATCTCGGGGCGAAGACCACGTCGTTCCGGGAGTGGGCGTTGAAGCTGGTCGAGCACACCGCGAACGGCGGGTTCGACGACGAGGCCGACCACTGGGCGGCCGCGGCGGGCGACCGCGACGTGCCGGTGGACCTCGACGGAGCCAACACCAGCGGCACGGTGCGGGGCGTCACCGCCGAGCTGGACGCGGAGACGACGCGGGCGTTGTTGCAGGACGTGCCGGGGGTGTACCGCACGCAGGTCAACGACGTGCTGCTGAGCGCGCTGGGCCGGGTGCTGGCCGAGTGGACGGGTCGGGACCGGGTGGTGGTGGACCTGGAGGGCCACGGCCGCGACGGCGACTTCCTCGACGGTGTGGACCTGTCCCGCACGGTCGGCTGGTTCACGTCCGTCTTCCCCGTGGCGCTGGAGGCCCCCGCCGGGAGCGACGACTGGGGGTCGGTGCTGAAGTCGGTCAAGGAGCGGCTGCGGTCCGTGCCGCGCAAGGGCATCGGCCACGGCGCGCTGCGCCACCTGCGCGGCGGCGGCACGACCGGGCACCCCGCGGTGGCCTTCAACTACCTCGGGCAGTTCGCCGGCGCGGCGGGCGGGACGGCGTTCCGCACCGTCCGCGGCCTGGCCGCCGACGCCGCGCCCGACACACCCCGACCGCACCTGCTCGACGTCGTGGGCGCCGTGGAGGACAAGCGGCTCAGGCTGACCTGGTACTTCAGCGGCCGGGTGCACGAGGAGTCGACGGTGCGCGGCCTGGTCGAGGCGATGGCGGAGGCGCTGCGCGGGATCGTGGCGCACTGCGCGCAGCCGGGCGTCGGGGGCCGCACGCCGTCGGACTTCCCGTTGGCCGGGTTGGACCAGGCGGGCGTGGACCGGCTGGTCGGCGACGGGCGGGGCGTGGAGGACGTCTACCCGCTCACCCCCATGCAGGCAGGCATGGTCTTCCACAGCCTCTCGCAGGCGGAGAACGGCCTCTACACCGAGCAGATCGCGTTCGTCCTCGACGGCGTCACCGACACCGCCGTGCTGGCCCGCGCCTGGCGCGAGGTCGTGGAGCGGACGCCGATCCTGCGCAGCCGCGTCGTGTGGGAAGGCGTCGACCGTCCTCTCCAGGTCGTGGAGCGCGACGTCGAGGTGCCCATCCGCGAACTCGACTGGACAGGCCTTTCCGAGGACGAGCACCGGAGCGCGCTGCGCGACCTGCTCGACCGCGACGCCACCGAAGGACTCGACCTGGGCGCCGCACCGCTCATGCGCCTGGTGCTGGCCCGCGTCTCCGGCACCGCCGTGCGGGTCGTGTGGACCTTCCACCACGTGCTGCTCGACGGCTGGAGCACCTTCCAGGTGCTCACCGACGTGTTCGGCTGCCACGCCTCCCTCACCGCCGGCCGCCGCCCCGAACCGGTCGCGCGCCGGCCGTTCGGCGACTACCTGCGGTGGCTGGACCGGCAGGACCCGGAGGAGGCCGAGCGGTACTGGCGCGGCGTGCTCGCCGGGTTCCGCGCACCGACCCCGCTGCCCGTCGACCGCCCCGCCGAGCAAGGCCACGCCGGCGGCTCCGGCCGCTGGACCACGTTCACCCTGCCGGGCACCGCGCTGCGCGCCTTCGCCCAGCGCAACGGCCTGACGACCAACGCCGTCGTCCAAGGGGCCTGGGCTCTGCTGCTGTCGCGCTACAGCGGTCAGCGCGACGTGTGCTTCGGCTCCACCGTGTCCGGCCGACCGGCCGACCTGCCGGGCGCGGACTCCATCACCGGCATGTTCATCAACACCCTGCCGGTGCGGGTGGACGTCGACGACGACGAACCGGTCGCGGCCTGGCTGCGGCGCCTGCAGGCGGCGCAGGCGGAGTCCCGGCGGTTCCAGCACGTGTCCCTGGCCGAGCTCCAGGGCTGGAGCGAGGTACCGGGCGGCGTGGACCTGTTCGACAGCATCCTGGTGTTCGAGAACTACCCGGTCGACGACGAGGCCGCCGCCGAACACGGCCTGGCGCTGCGCGACCTGCACGCCGTGGAGACCACGAACTACCCGCTCAGCGTCGGCGTCAGGCCCGGCGAGGAGATGGCGGTCGAGCTCGGCTACGACCCGGCCCTGTTCGACGCCGCCACGGTCGAGCGGATCGCCGGCCACCTGACCCGGGCACTGGAGGGGATGACCGCCGATCCGGACCGCGCCCTGGGCGAGGTCGACATCCTCGACGAGGCGGAACGGCGGCTCGTCCTCCCGGCGCCCGCCGGCCAGACCGCGCCCGAGGGCACGGTGGCCGACCTGTTCGCCGCGCGAGCCGACCTGACTCCGCCCGCCACGGCCGTCGTGGCGGGCGGCACCGCCCTGACCTACGCCGAACTGGACGCCCGGACCAACCGGCTGGCACACCGGCTGATCGCCCTGGGAGTGCGGCCGGAGGACCGCGTCGGCGTGCTGCTGGACCGGTCGGCCGAGCTGGTGGTCGCGGTCCTGGCCGTGATCAAGGCGGGAGGCGCCTACCTGCCCCTGGACGTCCGCGCGCCCGTCGACCGGATGCGGCTGGTGCTCGACCAGGCCGGGGCGGGCGTGCTGCTCGCCGACCCCACCTGGGAGACCACCGCCCGCGAGGTCCACACCGGTCACGTCGTCGTGCTCGACGGCGATCCCGGCGGCCCCGCCGACCGCCCCGCGGTCGCCGGCCACCCGGACGGCCTCGCCTACGTCGAGTACACCTCGGGTTCCACCGGCAAGCCCAAGGGCGTGGCGGTGCGGCACCGCGACGTGGTGGCACTGGCCCACGACTACCGCTTCGACGGCCCGGCCCACCGCACCGTGCTGGTGCACTCGCCGCTGGCGTTCGACGCCTCCACCTACGAGCTGTGGGTGCCGCTGCTGCGCGGCGGCACGGCCGTCGTCGCCCCGCCCGGCGACCTCGACGCCGCGGTGCTGCGCGAGCTGGTCACCGCGCACGGCGTGACCGCGCTCTGGCTCACCGCCGGCCTGTTCCGGGTGCTGGCCCAGGACTCGCCGCACTGCCTGGCGGGCGTCGCGGAGGTGTGGACCGGCGGCGACGTCGTGCCCGCGCCGGCGGTGCGCCGCGTCATGGAGGCCTGTCCCGGCCTGGTCGTGGTGGACGGCTACGGCCCCACCGAGACCACGACCTTCGCCAGCGCCCACCGGATGCCCGACCTCGCGTCCGTGCCGGACACCGTGCCCATCGGCCGGCCGCTGGACGGGATGCGCGCCTACGTGCTGGACGACCGGCTGCGGCCGGCGCCGCTCGGCGTCCCCGGCGAGCTGTACCTCGCCGGCGACGGGCTGGCCCGCGGCTACCTCGACCGGCCGGGCCTGACCGCCTCCCGGTTCGTGGCCGACCCGTTCGGCGAGCCGGGGGAGCGGATGTACCGCACCGGTGACGTGGTGCGGTGGCTGCCGCAGGGGGTGCTGGAGTTCGCCGGTCGTGCCGACGACCAGGTCAAGCTGCGCGGCTTCCGCATCGAGCTGGGCGAGGTGGAGGCCGTGCTGGGCCGTCACCCCGACGTGGCCCAGCTCGTCGTGGTGGCGCGCGAGGACACTCCCGGGGTCAAGCGGCTGGTGGCCTACCTGGTGCCCGCCGCGGCCGACCGCGTCCCGGACCCGGCCGACCTGACCGCGTTCACCGGGCGGCACCTGCCCGACTACATGGTGCCCTCGGCGTTCGTGGTGCTCGACGCGCTGCCGCTGAGCACCAACGGCAAGGTCGACCGGGCCGCGCTGCCCGCCCCCGTCGAGGCCGCGCCCGCCGCGCGGCACGTCGCACCCCGGACCGACACCGAGCAGGTGCTGGCCGGGATCTGGGAGGACGCGCTGGGCGCGGACCGCGTCGGCGTCGAGGACGACTTCTTCGCCCTCGGCGGCGACTCCGTGCGCAGCCTGATGGTCACCTCCCGCTGCCGCGCGGCCTTCGACGTGCCGCTGACCCCCCACGACGTCCTCACCGCCCGCACCGTGGAGAACCTGGCGCGGCTGGTCGAGGAGAAGATCCTGCTCGAACTCGAACGAGTCGCCTTCGGTGACGGCGCCACCCAGGAACTGTGAGGAGAGACAACACCATGTCGTCGTCGATGGAGGACCGCATCGCCGCACTGCCCCCGCACCTGAGGGAGCAGATGCGCCGCCGGCTCGCCGGCCGCGCCGAGCAGACCGACGCCATCAAGCCCGTCGACCGGGATCGACCGCTGCCGCTGTCGTTCCCCCAGCAGCGGCTGTGGTTCCTGGACCAGTTCCAGCCCGGCGGCTCCGGCTACAACAGCGCGCTGGCGCTGCGTCTGGCCGGACGGCTGGACGTGGCGGCGCTGACCGCCGCGTTGCGCGGGCTGGTGGCCCGCCACGAGTCGCTGCGCACCACCCTGGACGAGGTCGACGGACGCGGCGTGCAGGTCGTGCACCCGCCGTTCGACCTGGACGTGCCGGTGGCCGTCACCGGTCCCGACGGGCTGGACGACGTGCTGCTGGAGGAGTACTCCCGCCCGTTCGACCTGCGGCGCGGCCCGCTGGTGCGGGCGCTGCTGGTGCGGCTCGCCGACGACGAGCACGTGCTGCTGGTCACCGCGCACCACGTCGTCACCGACGGCTGGTCGATGGGCGTGTTGACCGAGGAACTGGTCGAGTTCTACCGCGCGGCGCTGGACGGCCGCGAGGCGCCGCTGCCGCCGCTGCCGATCCAGTACGCCGACTTCGCCGCGTGGCAGCGCGAACGACTGTCCGGCGACGCGCTGCGCGGCCACCTCGACCACTGGACGCGGCGGCTGACCGGCACCACGCCGCTGGAGCTGCCCACCGACCGGCCCCGGCCGCCGGTGCGCACCACCCGCGGCGCGGCGCAGGCGTTCACCGTGCCCGCCTCCGTCACCGCGGCCCTGCGCGAGCTGGCGCAGGAGCGCGGCACGATCCTGTTCACCGTCCTCGTGGCCGCCTGCCAGGCGCTGCTGGCGCGCTACGCCGGGCAGGACGACGTGGCCGTCGGCACCGTCACCACCGGACGCAACCGCCCCGGTCTCGACAGGCTGGTCGGGTTCTTCGTCAACACCGTCGTGCTCCGGTCCGCGGTGGACACCGGGCAGGTGTTCACCGACTTCCTGGACCAGGTCAAGCAGACCGTGCAGGACGCCTACGCCCACGACGAAGCGCCGCTGGAGCAGTTGGTCGACGCGGTGCGCAAGGACCGCGACCCCAGCCGCAACCCGCTGTTCGACGTCATGGTCCTGCTCCAGAACCCGCACCGCACCCCGCCGCAGCTCCCCGGCCTGCGCGTCGAGCAGGTCGAGATGTCCCGGCGCGACGCCATCTTCGACCTCACCGTCGAGTTCCAGGAACGCGACGGCGCGCTGACCGGCCAGGTCGAGTACAACACCGACCTGTTCGACGCCGGCACGGTCGAGCGCTTCGCCGGGCACCTCGTGCTGCTGCTCGGCGGCGTGGCGGCCGACCCCCGGCGTCCCCTCGCGGAACTGCCGTGGATGTCCGACGACGAGCGCGACCAGGTGCTCGTGCGCTGGAACGACGCGCACCGCGCACCGCCCGCCGGCACCATCACCGAGCTGTTCGCCGAGCAGGTGCGGCGCGGCCCGGACCGGCCGGCGGTCGTCGCGGGGGACACCGCGCTGACCTACGCCGAGCTGGACGCCCGGGCCGACCGCCTGGCACGCCGGCTGATCGCCGCGGGCGTCACCCCCGAGCACCCGGTGGGCCTGCTCGTCGAGCGCTCCGCCGGCCTGGTCGTCGCCGAACTGGCCGTCGCCAAGGCGGGCGCGGCGTACGTGCCGCTGGACGTGCGCGCGCCCGCCGACCGCATGAGACGGGTGCTCGACGAGGCCGGCGCCGCCGTCGTCGTCACCGACCTCGCGCACGAGAGCACCACCCGGACCGTCCACAACGGACACGTCATCCTGCTCGACGACGACCCCGGGCAGACCGGCGCCGGGCCGGTGGGCGTGCCCGTGCACCCGGACAACCTGGCCTACGTCATGTTCACGTCGGGTTCGACGGGCGTG
>NZ_JBHTLK010000176.1:0-15104 GCF_042678885.1 Saccharothrix hoggarensis | reverse complement strand
CCCGATCCGGGCGCACCCCCGCGCCCGACCGGCCGCACGCGACCGGCCCGGCGCGACGGCGTCAGACCTTGCCGAAACCGCACTCCACGAGCGCGGTGAACAGGGCGTCGGCGATGCCCGGCGCGGCGGCGAACGTGGCGTCCGCGCCCAGCTCGGGCGCCTCGCCGGGCAGGTGGACGACCGCCCCGGCCTCACGGGCCAGCAACGCGACCGCCGCGCCGACCGACCGGCCCAGGGTGTGCTCCGCGTAGGCGTCGAGCCGCCCGGCCGCCACGGCGCACAGGTCCAGCGATGCCGCGCCGGCCCGCCGCATGTCCCGCACCCTGGTCGCGAGGCCCGCCCAGACGTCCGCCTGCCGCTGCCGCCGCTCGGGCCGGTAGGCGAAGCCGTAACCCAAAAGGGACAAGTCCAATCGGGTGGCGTCCGACACGGAGAGCCGCCGGCCGTCCAGCCAGGCCCCGCCGCCCTTCGCCGCCGTCCACACCCGGCCGCCGACGGGCTCGACGACGGCCCCCGCGACGGACTCGCCGTCGACCTGCGCGGCGATGGAGACGGCGTAGTGCGGGATGCCGTAGAGGTAGTTCACGGTGCCGTCGATCGGGTCGACGACCCAGGTCAGGCCCTCGACGGCGGCCGTGCCGCCCTCCTCCTCCCCGATCACCGGCTCACCGGGCCGCAGCTCGGCGAGCCGCCGCCGGACCAGTTGCTCGGACGCGCGGTCACCTGCGGTCACCACGTCGGTGGCGCTGCTTTTGGTGTCGACGTCGGTCACGGCGGCTTCACGCATGGACACGGCCAGCTCGCCCGCCTCACGCGCGACGAGCACGGCGACATCAACCAATGAGCGTGGATCGAAACGCAACTGTTCCTCCTGCGTCACTCTCACGGGACTATCGGAGAACTGCAGGCTAATGTCTGCGGCCACGGTTACTGAATCGAGTAGGAAGGGCCACGGGGATGGGCATGACCCGCGGGTTCGGCGTGGACATCGGCGGTTCCGGCATCAAGGGCGGGCTCGTGGACCTGGAGGCGGGTGCGCTGGACGGCGAGCGGCTGCGCATCACCACGCCCCAGCCGTCGACGCCGGACGCGGTCGCCGACGTGGTCGCCGAGATCGTCGAGAAGTTCAACTGGGACGGTCCCGTGGGCGTCACCCTGCCCTGCGTGGTCAAGCACGGTGTGGCGCACAGCGCCGCGAACGTCGACCAGGCGTGGATCGGCACGGACGCCGCCGAGCTGTTCGCCGAGCGCTTGGGACGGCCGAAGGACCAGGTCGTGGTGCTCAACGACGCCGACGCCGCCGGCATCGCCGAGATGCGGTTCGGCTCGGGCGTCGACCAGGACGGCCTGGTGGTGCTGCTGACGTTCGGCACGGGCATCGGCAGCGCGTTGTTCCTGGACGGCAAGCTCGTCCCCAACACCGAGTTCGGCCACCTGGAGGTGGACGGGCACGACGCGGAGAAGCGCGCGGCGGCCTCGGTGAAGGAGGACAAGGGCCTGACCTGGGCCGAGTGGACGCCGCGGGTGTCGCGGTACATCAACGTGCTGGAGAACCTGATCTGGCCGGACCTGGTCATCGCGGGCGGCGGGGTCAGCAAGAAGGCCGAGAAGTGGCTCCCGCTGCTCGAGGTGCGCACGCCGGTGGTGGCCGCCGCGCTGAAGAACGACGCGGGCATCGTCGGGGCGGCGGTCGCCGCGGCGCAGGGCCTCCGGCACTGATTTCCGCCTCGTTCCACCTGCGAGAACGCGTGCCGGGCCACCTTCGGGGACGCCGGGGCGCAACGGCACGCGATTCTCGTCGTTACAATGGAACAGTGCCCCGCTGACGAACGATCCGGCGGGGGATCCCCCGTACTCAGGCGACCGAGGTTCGCGCCCTTCGGTTTGCCTTGATCGACAGTCGTGAAAGGGCGTACGTGGCAGCCGCGAAGACGACTCAGGCAGCTAAGGCTGACGCCGAGGAGACGCCCAAGGCCACCTCGGCGAGGAAGGCCCCGGCGAAGAAGCCGGCGGCGAAGACCGCCGCGGCGGGGAAGACGGCCACGCGGGCGCCGCGCAAGACGGCCGCCAAGGCCGCCGCTGCCGCGCCTGGCAAGGTGAAGAAGGACGGCGAGGAGCCCGAGGACCTCGAAGGTGCTCCAGATGCCGAAGACCTGGTCGACGACGTCGAGCTGATCGACGAGCCGGTCGAGGAGGAGCCCGCCGAGGAAGAGGCGAAGCCCGGCGAGGGCGACTTCGTCTGGGACGAGGAGGAGTCGGAGGCCCTGCGGCAAGCCCGCAAGGACGCCGAGCTGACCGCCTCGGCCGACTCGGTCCGCGCCTACCTGAAGCAGATCGGCAAGGTCGCGCTCCTCAACGCGGAGGAGGAGGTCGAACTCGCCAAGCGCATCGAGGCCGGCCTCTACGCCGCCGAGCGGGTGCGCCGGGCCGAGGACGAGCAGGAGAAGCTGACCCCGCAGCTGCGCCGCGACCTGCGGTGGATCGTGCGGGACGGCGAGCGGGCGAAGAACCACCTGTTGGAGGCGAACCTCCGCTTGGTGGTGTCGCTGGCCAAGCGGTACACGGGTCGTGGCATGGCGTTCCTGGACCTGATCCAGGAGGGCAACCTCGGTCTGATCCGCGCGGTGGAGAAGTTCGACTACACCAAGGGCTACAAGTTCTCCACGTACGCGACGTGGTGGATTCGTCAGGCCATCACCCGCGCGATGGCCGACCAGGCCCGCACCATCCGCATCCCGGTGCACATGGTCGAGGTCATCAACAAGCTGGGTCGCATCCAGCGCGAACTGCTCCAGGACCTGGGCCGCGAGCCCACCCCGGAGGAGCTCGCGAAGGAAATGGACATCACCCCGGAGAAGGTGCTGGAGATCCAGCAGTACGCCCGGGAGCCCATCTCGCTCGACCAGACGATCGGCGACGAGGGCGACAGCCAGCTCGGTGACTTCATCGAGGACTCCGAGGCCGTGGTGGCCGTGGACGCGGTGTCGTTCACGCTGCTCCAGGACCAGCTGCAGTCCGTGCTGGCGACGTTGTCCGAGCGCGAGGCGGGTGTGGTGCGGCTGCGGTTCGGCCTCACCGACGGCCAGCCGCGCACGCTGGACGAGATCGGCCAGGTCTACGGGGTGACGCGCGAGCGCATCCGGCAGATCGAGTCGAAGACGATGTCGAAGCTGCGCCACCCGTCGCGCTCGCAGGTGCTGCGCGACTACCTGGACTAGTCCGCCGGGCTGCAGATCACTCCGGGCAAGACCCCCTCGGCCGTTCGGTCGAGGGGGTCTTGTTCTTTTCGCACAATCTCACCCGTCCGTGTGATGTCGCGGCCCACTCGGGGTGGTCTGCCGGACGTGGCGCAGCTGCCGGGGGGCGGAGCTGCCGGGGGGCGGCACTGGGGACGCGCCGCCACGGGGGAACCACCATGAGCGAGCGTCGCACTGGAGCCCGCCTGGCCCGACTCGCGTCGGCCGACGCGCTGGACCGGCAGGCGTGGCCGGAGCACGTGAACAACGGCGAGGAGGGCGACTACCCGTACGTCGCCAACTACGGCAAGGGCCTGCCGCACGACGAGGTCGGCGAGGTGCGGCCGGAGGCGTACCGGCGGCCGGGTCCACGCGCACCTGTCGGGTCTGCGGGACTACGACATGATCGACCGCGAGGTGCCGGCCTCGGAGGCGGTCAAGCTCACGCACGAGAAGCACGGGGCGTACCTGCTGCCGCAGGCGTTCCCGGAGGGCTCGGCGAGGCGGTCGGCATCGGCGTGCCGCGGGACCACGTGCGGGTCTGCCACGAGGACGCGTCGTTCGGGCTGACGCGGTTCGACGGCCGGCGCGTCACCATCTGACGGGCCGCGGAACGTGCCGTGAACCGGCGGTTCGTGTCCTGATCGTGTCCGAATCGTGGAATGGACTCGCGTGTTCGCTCTGGGCTGACCAAAGTGTTACCGATCACAGGACAGCACTGCGGGTTCCCACCTTTTGGAGCAGCGGATGTGCGTCCAACGCCGTATTCGCAGGTCCGCAAACCGTTGGGACGACAGCGGACCGTGAGCACGGGCCGATCGATCCGGTGGAACTCGTGGGTTCGGACCACCCGGGCGCCGGGTAAATGACGGGTGACGCGGGTCGCCACGATGTCGGGAACACTGACTTCCGCTCCTGCGTCTGCAAGAGTGGAAGCAGCGAACACGGCGCACCCGCCAGATGCGAAGTGGTCGCAGCTAGGTGTGAGGGCACCGATCCCCGGTGCCGGGACGGAGGGAGATTTCCATGACTACGACGCTCACCCGCCCCGCGTTGACCGCTGCCGACCGCTGCGACCGCTGCGGGGCTGCTGCCCAGGTTCGCGCCGTGCTCCCCTCCGGGGGCGAGTTGCTGTTCTGCGGGCACCACGCCCGCGAGCACAGCACCAAGCTGCGTGAGCTCGCTGCCGAGTTGCAGCAGGGCTGAACATCGCGAGCCCTGACGGGCTCGTAGCACCCTAGCCGTCCGGGGCGGGGATCCGAGAGGATCCCCGCCCCCCTGCATGTCAGACCTCGCCCAGCACGGGCTCGAAGGCCAGTTCGGCGGCGCCCACGAGCTTCGCGTCACGTCCCAGGGGTGACGACACGATGCGCGTGCCGCCGACCGCGCGGGACACCAGGGAACGCCGCTGCACGGTGTGCCGCAGCTGCTCGACCATGCTCTCCGGCAGCGCGGTGAACAGGTCGCCCAGCACGACGAGTTCCGGTCCCAGCATGTTGACCACGGTGACCAGGCCCATCGCCAGCCACTCGGTGAACTCGCCGAGCCGGTGGGCGACGCTGTCCGGCGAACCGGCGAGGGACCGCAGCTCGGCCACGACGGTGCCGCGCGGCGCGTCCTCGGGCAGGGCCAGGGCGCGGCAGAGCGCCGCCTCCCCCACCTCGGTCTCCCAGCAGCCGTGGCAGCCGCAGTAGCACCGCCGGCCGCCCGGCCGGACGACCATGTGGCCCAGTTCGCCGACGTAGCCGCCGGTGCCGCGCAGCGGTTGGCCGTTGGAGATGACGCCGCCGCCGATGCCGACGTCGGCGGAGATGTAGACCACGTCGGACGACCCGCGGGCCGCGCCGCGGACGTGCTCGGCCAGCGCCCCCAGCTCGGCGTCGTTGCCGACCTGGACGGGCACCTTGAGCACCGACGAGAGCCGTTCGCCGAGCGCCACGTCGGTCCAGTGCAGGTTGGGCGCTTCGTGCACGAGACCGTCGGAGCGCCGGACGACGCCGGGCACGGAGACGCCCACGCCGACCGCGCGCACGTCGAGTTCGTCGGCGAGGAGCTTGGCCGAGTCGGCGACGTGCGTGATCACCTCGCCGGGGTCGCGGGACCGGTGGTGCAGGTTCCACGAGTCGCGGCCCAGGATGTCGCCGCCCAGGCCCACCATGGCCATCGCCACCTGCTCGACGCGGATGTCGATGGCCATCACGACGGCCGCGTGCGGCTGCGGCAGGACGAGCAGGGACGGGCGGCCGGCGCCGGACCGCTGCGCCGGCACGCGTTCGGCGACCACGCCGGACTCGGCGAGGCCGTCCACCAGGGCTTTGATCGTGCTGCGGTTGAGTCCCAGCTCAGCCGCCAGCGACGCCCTGGTGGACGGGCCGTCCACGTGCAGCCGGCGCAGCAGCGCCGTTCGGTTGTGCCTGCGGACCTCGTCGGGTCGGGCTCCCGCGGTGGGTGTGCTCACGTCAGCGGGCGGCGGTGGCCGCCCGGCGGCGGGACAGCGCGTCGACGCTCGCGGCGAGCAGCAGGACGAGGCCGGTCACGACGAACACCACGGCGGCGGGCTGGTCGAGCAGGCCCATGCCGTTCTGGATGATCGCGAGGACCGCGCCACCGATGACCGCGTCACGCAGCTTGCCCTTGCCGCCGAACAGCGAGGTGCCGCCGATCACGGCCGCGCCGACCGCCATGAGCAGCGTGTTGCCGCCACCCGCGTTCGGGTCGACGGAGCCGACCTTCGACGAGTAGATGATCGCGCCGATGGCCGCGAGGGTGGACGCGATCACGAACACGCTCATCCGGATCTGCGGCACGTTGATGCCGGCGCGGCGCGCGGCTTCCTTGTTGCCGCCCACGGCGTAGACGTGCCTGCCGTAGCGGGTGCGTTCGAGCACGAACGTGCCGACGACCAGCAGCAAGAGCACGATCGGCACCACGAACGGGACGCCGGTGATCACGACGAGGTTGCTCTGCGAGCGGTTGAGCGTCAACGCGTAGGTGGCGACCGCGGCGAGCACCACGACGGTGCCGACCTTGGCCAGGACCATCGGCGTCGGCGACGCGACGAGGCCGCGGCGCAGCCGGCTGAAGTGGCGGCCGAGCACGACCGCCGCGTAGCCGCCGGCGGCGATGACGAACAGCGCCCACGAGCCCGCGGTGCTCAGGTTCCCGTTGGCGACGTTGAAGAGCACGTCGTCGCGCAGGCCGAGCGTGCCGCCCTGGCCGATGAACTGGAGGATCACGCCGCCCCAGGCCAGGAACAGCGCCAGGGTCACCACGAACGACGGGATGCCGACGCGGGCGACGAGGAAGCCGGTGATGGAGCCGATGGCCGCGCCGACGCAGACCGCCAGCAGCATCTCGACCCACGGGTTGGCCGGCACGCCGATCAGCGCGATGGCCAGCGCCACCAGCGACATCGCGGTGCCGGCCCAGATCCGCATCAGGCCGGCGAGCACGGCGGCCAGCGCGAGGACGCCGCAGAACAGGTAGAAGACGGTGTCGCCCATGCCGCCGAGCAGGTTGCCGCCCTGGACGAGGTGCAGCGCCATGACCGAGGCGCACACACCGGACGCGGTGCCGGCGGACAGGTCGATCTCGCCCAGCAGCAGCACGAACACCAGGCCCATGGCGATGGTGACGACGCTGGCGCCCTGGGCGAGGAGGTTGGCGATGTTGCCGAGGGTCAGGAAGGTGTCGGCCAGCGAGCTGAACACGATGAGCAGCACGACGACGCCGAGCAGCGCGGGCAGGGAGCCCAGTTCGCCGCCGCGGAGCCGGGCCACGTAGTCGCGGACCGCCTCGCCGGTGGACTGGGAGGTGGTGTCGATGCCGAAATCGGAGATGGCGCCCTGCGGAGTGTCCTGCGGGGACATCTCGCTGGTGGTCTTGGACATGCTGCGTTCCTCGTCGTGGGGAGCTTGGCTGTGCCGGGGTCGATCCGGGGCAGACATCAGATGGTCGCGGTCTCGGGACGGGCGATGCCCAGGTCCCCGGACCGCCCGGCGGTGATCAGCTCGACCACCTGGCCGTGGGTGACGTCCTTGGTGTTCACCTCGGCGGCCATCCGGCCCAGGTAGAGGCACGCGATGCGGTCCGCGACCTCGAACACGTCGTTCATGTTGTGGCTGATCAGCACCACGCCCAGCCCTTGCTCGGCCAGCCGGCGCACGAGGTCGAGCACCTGGCGGGTCTGCGCCACGCCCAGCGCCGCGGTCGGCTCGTCCAGCAGCACGACCTGGCTGTTCCACAGCACGGCCTTGGCGATCGCCACGGTCTGCCGCTGCCCGCCGGACAGGGACGCGACCTGCGTGCGCACCGACTTGACGGTGCGGACGGACAGCGAGGTCAGGGTCGTGCGGGCGGCCTGCTCCATCTCCGCCTCGTCGAGCATGCCCAGCTTGCCGCGTTCCCGGCCGAGGAACATGTTCTGGACGATGTCGAGGTTGTCGCACAGCGCGAGGTCCTGGTAGACGACCTCGATGCCCAGGTTCGCGGCGTCGCGCGGCCCGTGGATGTGGACTTCCTGGCCGTTGAAGAGGACCTGGCCCGAGTCGGTCGGGTGGATGCCCGCGATGCACTTGACCAACGTCGACTTGCCCGCGCCGTTGTCGCCGACGAGGGCGGTGACCTGGCCGGGGTGCACGTCGAAGTCGATGTCGTGCAGGACGTGCACGGGACCGAAACTCTTGTTGATGCGGCGAAGTTCGAGGATCGGCTCGCTCACTGGATTTCCTCCGTCTAACCCTTTTTCCCCACACGCGGGTGGGCGCGCCGGGGCGGGGTGCGTCTCCCACACCCCGCCCCGGCGCGAGCTGGACTACTTGATGCCGAGCTCGGTGCAGACGGCGGCCAGGTCGGCGGCGCAGATCTCCGTCGCCTTGACGAAGCCCGCGTCCACGACCGTCTTGACCTTGTCCTTGGTGATCAGCTGCGCGGGCAGCAGGACCGACTTGACGTCGCGGTTGCCCTTGGTGTCCTTGGTGACGCCGGTGGCCTGCGCGTCGGCCGCCGCCGTGTCGCCCTTGGCCAGCGCCGCGGCCAGCTTGGCGGTCGCCTCGGCCTGGTCGTTGATCGGCTTGAACACGGTCATGAACTGGTCGCCGCGCAGGATGGCCTGGAGGCCCTCCGGGGTGGCGTCCTGGCCGGTGACCGGGACCTTGCCGTTCAGGCCGTACTTCTTCAGCACGGTGATGACCGCACCCGCGAGGCCGTCGTTGGCGGCGACGACGCCGTCCACCTTCTGGCCGTTGCCGGTGAGGATCTGCTCGAAGGTGGTGCCGCCCTTCTGGTTGTCCCAGTTGTCGATCGGCTGGGACTGGACCAGCTTCAGGTCGCCCGACTCGTACTTGGGCTTCAGAACCTTCTGCTGGCCGTTGTAGAAGAGGGTGGCGTTGTTGTCGGTCGGGGCGCCCTCGATCTCGATGATCTCGGCCGGCTTCTTGCCCGCCGCGAGCGCGGCGACGCCCTGGAGCAGGCCCTCGCCCTGCAGCTCGCCGACCTTCTCGTTGTCGAACGAGACGTAGTACTTCGAGCTGCCGCCCAGGTTCAGCCGGTCGTAGTCGATGACCGGGATGCCCTGCGCCTCGGCCTTCTTCGCGACCGTCGCGCCGATCTCGCTGTTCGGCGTGGCGATGATCAGGACCTTGACGCCGGCGTTGATCATGCCGTCGGCGAGCGTCGAGAACTTCTGGACGTCACCCTGGGCGTTCTGGATGTCGGCCTGGAGGCCCTCGGCCTCGAGCGCCTTCTTCAGGAGCGGCTTGTCGAAGCCCTCCCAGCGGGCGGAGCTGGCGGTCTCGGGGAGGATGACGCCGACCTTCGCGCCGCCCGAGCCGCTGTTCGTGTTGGTGTCCGAGGTGGTGCCGCCACCAGTGGACGTGTTGGCGCCACATGCCGTCATGGCAACGGCGAGGCCGGTGCTCACGGCGATGAGAGCGAGGCTCTTGCTGCGCATTCGCCATCCCTTTCACGCAGGTGCGTAAATGTTGTGGCGCACAACGTATGCCGGGACAGGCGGTGACCGGAAGCACACTTGACCGGTCAAGTGGGCACAATGAGCTAACGACGAGGTAACCGGACGGTCATCTGACTACGCCGAATGCCGCACTTCGTCACAGGAAGTCACCACGAGCGCAACGTGGCGATCCGCTCCTCGAGCTGCTCGATGCTGGCCATCGCGGTCGGCGGGCCGCCGCAGTACTCGCGCAACTGGTTGTGGATCTTGCCGTGCGGCTTCTTCGTGCGGTGGTGGTGCATCGCCACGAGCGTGTTCAGCTCCTTGCGCAGCTGAGCCAGCCGTTCCTGCACGTTCGCCGGGCGCGCGGGCGCGGGCGGCGGGGCCGGCGCGGCGACCTGCCGCTTGCTCGCCTCGACCAGCTGCTTCTCCTGCCGCTGCCGCAGCAGCGCGCGCACCTGGTCCGGCTCCAGCAGGCCCGGCAACCCCAGGTACTCCTGCTCCTCGTCGCTGCCCGCGAACGCGGACGTGCCGAACGACGAGCCGTCGTAGATCACCTGGTCGAGCTCGGCGGACGCGCCGAGCGCGGTGAACGCCCGCTCCTCCTCGCCCGGCTCGTCCTTGACCTGGTTGGCCTGCGCCAGCAGCTCGTCGTCCCAGCCGTCCTTCTCCCGGTGCGGCTTGCCCAGCACGTGGTCGCGCTGCTGCTCCAGCTCGCTGGCCAGGCCGAGCAGCACGGGCACGCTGGGCAGGAACACGCTGGCCGTCTCACCCTTGGCGCGCTGCCGCACGAACCGGCCGACGGCCTGGGCGAAGAACAGGGGCGTCGACGCGCTGGTCGCGTAGACGCCGACGGCGAGCCGCGGCACGTCCACGCCCTCGGACACCATCCGGACGGCGATCATCCAGCGTTCCCGGGAGGCGGCGAACTCGGCGATGCGGCCGGAGGCCTTCGGGTCGTCGGACAGCACCAGGGTCGCGTCGTGGCCCGTGGTGCGCTTCAGGATCTCGGCGTAGGCCTTGGCCACGGTCTGGTCGGTGGCGATCACCAGGCCGCCCGCGTCCGGCATGCCGCCCTCGCGCAGCTGCGTCAGGCGCATGTCGGCGGCCTTCAGCACCGACGGGATCCACTCCCCCGTCGGGTCCAGCGCCACCCGCCACGCCCGCGCCGTCTGCTCCTGCGTCAGCGGCTCGCCGAGCCGGGCGGAGAACTCCTCGCCCGCGCTGGTGCGCCAGCTCGCCTCGCCCGAGTAGGCCAGGAAGATCACCGGCCGGACGACGCCGTCGCGCAACGCGTCCGAGTAGCCGTAGGCGTGGTCCGCGCGGCTGCGCTGCACGCCGTCCGGGCCGGGCTCGTAGCTGACGAACGGGATCGGCGAGTCGTCCGAGCGGAACGGGGTTCCGGTCAGGCACAGGCGGCGCACGGCGGGCGTGAACGCCTCGCGGATCGCGTCGCCCCACGACTTCGCGTCGCCGCCGTGGTGGATCTCGTCCAGCAGGACCAGCGTCTTGCGGTTCTCCGTGCGGACGCGGTGCAGCATCGGGTGCGCCGCGACCTGCGCGTACGTCAGCGCCACGCCGTGGTAGTCACGGGACGTCACGGCGTTGGTGTTGCGGAAGTTCGAGTCGATCGCGATGCCCGCGTCGGCCGCCGCCTGCGCCCACTGGTGCTTCAGGTGCTCGGTCGGCGTGACGACGGTGACCGCCTCGACCGTGCGGTCGGCGAGCAGTTCGGCCGCGACGCGCAGGCCGAACGTCGTCTTGCCCGCGCCGGGCGTCGCGACGGCCAGGAAGTCCTTGGGCTTCGCCGCCAGGTACTTGGTCAGCGCGCGGCGCTGCCAGGCGCGGAGGGGACGGGTCGTGGCGACTTGCGGTTGCGACAACCTCGAAACCCCTTCTGCGCTGATCAGCGGCGGTGCCGCGGTGGCCGTGCCGGGTGGTGCGCCGACGGCGCGCCCGCGTTGCGGTGGTGGACACGCAAATGCCCTCGCCGCGGGTGACCGTCGAGGGCAGGGACAGCCTACCCGCTGACCCGACGGCGCACGGGCTCCGATGCCGCGAAATCACCCGCCATGCACCATGCTTGATGTTGCGATGGGTTCGCCGAGGGACGAGACAGCACGCAGCGCGGGTCGCAAGGGGCCCCTGCGGTTGTTGGCGCGCACGCTGTCCAAGGCCTGGGAGGGCAGCATCTTCTCCGAGGCCGCCGAGGCGGCCTTCTGGCAGGTCCTGTCGTTCCCCCCGCTGCTGCTGGGACTGCTGGGCAGCCTCGGCTACCTGGGCGACTGGTTCGGGCCGGAGGTCGTCAGCGCGGTCAAGGACCGGATCATCTCGACCTGCCGCACGATCTTCAGCCAGGACGTCGTCAACGACGTGATCGTGCCCACCGTCGACCAGATCCTGACCACCGGCAAGGGCGAGATCGTCTCGGTGGGCTTCCTGATCTCGCTGTGGGCCGGGTCGTCCGCGATGTCGTCGTTCGTGGACGCGATCACCGCGGCGCACGACCAGTACGGCGTGCGCAACGAGGTGTGGCAGCGGATCTTCTCGCTGCTGCTGTACATGGCGAGCCTGGTGCTGCTGATCATCGGCCTGCCGGTGCTGGCGCTGGGCCCCGACCTGCTGCCGCGGGTGTTCCCGGACTCGTGGGAGCCGACGATCGAGTCGTGGCTCAGCGCGTTCTACTACCCGGGCATCGCGGTGCTGCTGGTCGTCGCGCTGGCGACGCTGTACAAGGTGTCGCTGCCGAACAAGCTGCCGTGGCACCGGCTCATGCCGGGCGCCGTGCTGGCGATGGCGGTGTTCCTGCTGTCGTCCATCGGGCTGCGGTTGTACATCCAGTGGATCACGACGACCGGGTACACGTACGGGGCGCTGGCGACGCCGATCGCGTTCCTGCTGTTCGCCTACCTGATCGGGCTGGCGATCACGCTGGGCGCCTACTTCAACAGCGCGTTGCAGGAGATGTGGCCGGCGCGGATGACCCGGCGGCAGCGGCGGCGGTGGCAGCGGTTGGAGATCGAGCGGGCCGCCGAGCGGCGGCGGTCGGACGAGGACCAGCGGGCCCGCGAAGCGCCGCCCGGCGCCGCCCCATCGTCCGGTGCTGCTCAGACGTCGGGTGCCGCCCAGTCGCCCGATGCCACCCAATCGTCGGGGACCGCTCAGACGTCTGGTGCCGAGCCCGGCACGGCGCCGTCGCCGGCGGACACCAACCACACCGTGCCGTTGCCGGTGGAACGGCGGTCCGGGCAGCCGAAGCGGGAGTCACGCGGGGTCTGACCCGGCGCACCGGCGGGTCGACGCGTGGTGGGACCGGTCACCGGGAGGTCCGGGCATGCGAGAGCACCCCGGCGCACCGGGGTGCCGTCGACTCGGAGTTCTACTCCCCGCCGCCGCCCTTGGGCAGGCCGTCGTAGATCTTCTTGCAGTCGGGGCAGACGGGGGAGCCCGGCTTGGGGGACTTCGTCACCGGGAACACCTCGCCGCACAGCGCCACCACGTGCGTGCCCATGACCGCGCTCTCCGCGATCTTGGCCTTGCGCACGTAGTGGAACATCTTCGGGGTGTCGTCCCCGGTGTGGTCCGTGCCTTCCGGCCGGGTCTCAACGTCGGGCAGAGTCTGCGTGCTCACGCGCCCAGCTTACCTGGGATGATGGCCCCTCGTGAGTACGCCGAGCTTCACCGAAGAGGTCCGAACCGCCCTGGCCGAGAACCGGCCGGTGGTCGCGTTGGAGAGCACGATCCTGTCCCACGGGCTACCGCCCGGCCGCAACCGCGAGGTCGCCGCACGGCTCGAGGACGTGGTGCGCGCCGCGGGCGCCGTGCCGGCCACGATCGCCGTGCTCGGCGGCGTGCCGAAGGTCGGGTTGACCCCCGCCGAGCTCGACTACGTCTGCGACCCGGCCAACGACCTGGTCAAGCTGTCGCGGCGGGACCTGGGCGCGGCGTACGGGTTGCGGCGGGACGGCGCCGACACGGTCGCGGGCACGGCCGGGCTGGCGCACGCCGCCGGCATCGGCGTGTTCGCCACCGGGGGCATGGGCGGCGTGCACCGGGGCGCGCGGGAGACGTGGGACGTCTCCGCCGACCTCGACGTGCTGGCCGCCACGCCGGTGCTGGTGGTGTGCTCGGGCGTGAAGTCGATCCTCGACATGGGCGCGACGCTGGAGCTGCTGGAGACCCGGTCGGTGCCGGTGCTCGGCTTCGGCACGGACCGGTTCCCCGCGTTCTACCGGCGGGAGTCGGAGTTCGACGTGCCGTGGCGGGTCGACTCGGTCGCGGAGGCGGCGGCCGTGGTGGCGGCGCACCGCGGGGTGCCGGGGTCGGCGGGCGTGCTGCTGGCCAACCCGATCCCGGTCGAGTTCGAGATGGACGCCGACCTGCACGACCGGCTGCTGCGCGAGGGCCTCGACCTGTTGCGCGAGCGCGACGTGCACGGCAAGGACGTCACGCCGGCGCTGCTGGAGCACTTCCACACCGCGAGCGGCGGGGTGAGCCTGGACGCGAACGAGGCGCTGGTCGTGTCGAACGCCGCGCTGGCGGCGGCGGTGGCCGTCGAGCTCGCGTCGTGACCGGGATCGTGGTCGTCGGCGACGCCGGGCTGGACGTCGTGGCCCGGCACGCGGGGCCGATCGTGCACGGCGGCGACTCGCGCGCGTCGGTGACCATCGAGCCCGGTGGCGCGGGCGCGAACACGGCGGTGTGGCTGGCCGCGTGCGGGGCGTCGCCGGTGCTGGTGGCACGGGTGGGCGCGGACTCGGCGGGACGGCAGGTGCACGCCGAGCTGACGTCGGCGGGCGTGCGGTGCGCGTTCGCCGTGGACCCGGAGGCGGCGACGTGCTGCGTGGTGGTCCTGGTGGACGACACCGGCCAGCGCAGCATGCTGCCCGACCGGGGCGCCAACGCCCGCTTCTCCCCCGCCGACCTCGACCCCGGGTTGCTGCGGGACGCGTCGCACCTGCACCTCTCCGGGTACGTGCTGCTGGACGCGTCGTCGCGGGCGGCCGGGGTGGCGGCGCTGCGGGCGGCACGGGAGGCGGGGCTGACCACGTCGGTCGACCCGCAGTCGGCGGCGTTGATCTACGACGGGTTCCTGGACGACGTGCGCGGCGTGGACCTGCTGCTGCCGAACACCGAGGAGCTGGTGGCGCTGACCGGCTCGGCGGCCCCCGGGTCGGCGGCGGCCGAGTGGGACGTGGCCGGCGCGGTGGCGCTGGCGTCCGGCGCGGACGGCGCGAGCTGGGTCGACCGGGACGGCCTCCTGTCCGTGCCGGCCGAGGACGTCGAGTGCGTCGACTCGACCGGGGCCGGTGACGCGTTCGACGCCGGGCTGCTGGCGGCGTGGCTGGCCGGCGCGTCCCGGCACGAGGCGCTGCTGGCCGGGGTGCGCGCGGCGGCGCGGGCGGTGTCCGCGGTCGGGGCGCAGCCGCCCGTCAGGACTCAGCCTTCGATGATGTGATGGGGCTTCGCCTCGATGGCGCGGTGCTCCTTGACGAACCGGCTGGTCTTCTCCGCCTTGCGGGGAGGCCGGTCGTTCGCGATGAGCACGGCCATCCACGGCAGCGGGACGGACAGCACGATCAACGCCAGGGCCAGCCACCAGGTCTGGTAGAAGACCATCGCCAGGATGAGGCACGGGATGCGCGCGCCCATCATGATCGCGTACTTGCGCTTGCGCGCGGCGTGCTGCTCGTCGTAGGAGGGCGCCGCCTCCGTGATGAGCACTGGCATGCCGTCGCGCTCGGGACTGGCCATACCTCCATCGTCCCATTGAGTGAGCCGGACGGATACCGGTGCGGTGTGTTTTTGACCGCTGCTCCGCCACCGGCCCCGTCGCCCTCACCTCACCTCACCCCCGCCTCACCCACCCCGCCTCACCCCACCCCAGCCTCACCCCACCCCATCCCCCTCCCGCCCCC
>NZ_JBHTLK010000175.1:0-15131 GCF_042678885.1 Saccharothrix hoggarensis | reverse complement strand
CGCCGGGTTGGCCGACGCGGTGCGGCGGGCGACCGGCGATCCGGCGCTGCGCGACCGGGCGAAGGCGCTGGGCCGCGACGTCCGCGCGGAGCGCGGGGCACAGGCCGCGGTCGAGGTGGTCGAAGGACTCCTGAGGTGACGGCACGCCGTCCTCGGGGTCGCTTTCCGTGCTGTGACAGCGGGATCGCGCCCGGCGCGCGCTAACTCCGGGACGCGTCGGCGGCTTCCGCGGCCGTCCGGTCCTCCGCGCCGTTCCGGCGGCGCGCCCGCCGCCACAACCCGTACAGCGCCAGCCCGGTCAACGTCCCCGTGACCGCCGTGATCGACACGCCGGCGAGCACGTCCTCGACCACGTAACCTCGCAGGGTCGACGCCATGAACACCACCGTGCACAACGCCACCAGCGCGCGGACGAGCGCCGGCCGTCGCGGCGGCGCGAACCGCGCGGGCACCGGTCGGCGTGGCATCCGGGACAGCTTGCGCACGCTCCACACCGCGACGATGAGAGCGCCGAGGAGCGTGCTCGTCGCTTGCGCCCAGATGTACACGGGCACGGACAGGATCTCGTGGTGCAGCGCGGGGAAGAGCTCCGCGCCCCAGTGATGCTCATGCGTGAAGCCGTCGAAGAAGAGGTGGGTCGCGGCGCCGATCAGCGCGGAGACGACCATCGCGACGCCGAACCGGGGCGCGGGCAGCCAGGCGACGCGCGACCGGGCGGCGTCGGGCAGGAGGGCGACCGCCGGTTCGAGCAGCAGCACGCGGTAGACCAGCAACGCGAGCAGCGCGATCGGGACGTCCACCACCGCCATGCCCCACCAGGTGTGCGTGTACTCGCTGCCGCCGGGGTACAGCAGCACGAAGTACGGCAGGTCGGGCGCCATGGAACCGGCGACCAGCGCGGACGGCACGAGCGGCCGACGTGACAGCGGGATGACGGCCGCGATGTGCGAGGCGGTGAACGGCATACCCGATTCGACCACGCCCGGCGTCGTCCGGGCACACCGCGTCAGGGTCCGAACGCGAAGACTTCTCACCCGTTCGCCGGAAACGCCGGGGCCTCGCGCTGAGTAACTTCCACCTCACGGTCCCTGCCGTTGATCGACCCACGAGAGGTGGAAGATCATGAACCGTGCCGTGAAACGACTGATCACCCTGGCGAGCGCGCTGGCCCTGTCCCTGGTCGCCGTCCCGGCGGCGCACGCCACGGCGCCCGCCACGTACTGGACGCCGGAACGGATGCGCGCCGCCGTCCCGCTCGACCTCCGCACCACGACCGCCTCGGCGCTGCGCGCCACCGTCCCGACCGGCGAGCCCACCACCGTCTCGCCGCTGGCCTTCCCCAACGGCGGCAGCGCGTGGACCGGCGGCGGCGCCGTCGTGGCGACCGCGGGCCGCGTGTTCTTCACCTACCAGGGCCGCAACGCCTCGTGCAGCGGCAACGCCGTCACCAGCGGCAACAAGAGCACCGTCGTCACCGCCG
Source organism: Saccharothrix hoggarensis (assembly GCF_042678885.1). Taxonomy (GTDB): domain Bacteria; phylum Actinomycetota; class Actinomycetes; order Mycobacteriales; family Pseudonocardiaceae; genus Actinosynnema; species Actinosynnema hoggarensis. The sequence goes on along the minus strand of NZ_JBHTLK010000175.1, from coordinate 13,651 downwards.
GGCACTGCGTGAAGCTCGACGGCGCGTACCACACCAACGTCGCCTTCGTCCCGGCCTACGACAACGGGAACGCGCCGTACGGCACGTGGAACGCGCGCGCCACCTTCGCCACGCCGCAGTGGCACGCGTCCGAGGACATCAACTACGACATCGGCGCCATCGTCGTCGGCCAGCTCAACGGCCGGTACCTCACCGACGTCGTGGGCGCGCAGGGCATCGCGTTCAACCTGCCGCGCGCGGACAACACTTACGCCTTCGGCTACCCCGCCGCCGCGCCGTACGACGGGACCAGGCTCGTCTACTGCAGCGGGCGGACGTTCAACGCGCTCGTCAGCAACGGCATCGGCATGACGTGCGACATGACCGGCGGCGCCAGCGGCGGCCCGTGGTTCCGGACGTTCTCCGAGGCCACCGGAACCGGCACGGTCAACTCCGTGAACAGCTACAAGATCAATTTCTTCCCGAACTGGATGTTCGGCCCGTACTTCGGCACGGACGCCCAGAACCTCTACAACCAGGCCCAGGCCGCCTGACGCCCGCACGTCGTGAGCCGGGCGCCACCGGGCGCCCGGCTCACGGCGACGTCAGGACGACGACCGCACGATCAGCCGGGGCTCGATCACGACGCGGTGCGCGGGCCGGTGCGGGTCCGGGTCGTTCAGCCGGGCGGCGAGCAGGTTCACCGCGGCCCGCCCGACGGCGGACTTCGGCGGCCTGATGGCCGTCAGCGGCGGGTCGCACAGCTCGGCCACCTCGTCGTCGTACGTGACCACGGCGAGCTGGTCCGGCACCCGGATGCCCCGCTCCTGGCACCGCTCCACCAGCGAGATCGCCTCCGGGTCGGAGTGGACGACCAGCGCCGTCGTGCCGGACGCGACGCAGGCGTCCAGCAACGCGTCGAGGTCGGCGGGCCACCGCGAGTCCGGCCGGTCCACGGTCTGCACGTCGGGCGTGCCGTCGAGCGGGAGTCCCAGCTGCTCGCACGCCTCCCGCCAGCCGCGCCGGACGTGCGGCGACGTCGGGCTCGTGGTCGTGGTGCTCAGGCCGACGCGTCGGTGCCCGAGGTCGGCGAGGTGGCGCACGGCCATCGCGGCCCCGCGCGCGTGGTCGCTCACCACGGACTCGACCGACTCGCCGTGCGTCTCACCGGGCGTGCGCTCGATCAGCACGATCGGCACGTCCACCGACCGCAGCCACCGCATCAGCGACTCGCCCTCGTCACCGGTGGTCGTCGGGGCCACCAGCAGGCCGTCGACGCCGACCGACTCGACCAGCCGGGTGAGCTGGCGGCGTTCGTCGGCGGCCTCGTAGGTGGCGCCGCGCAGCACGATCCGCACGTCCGCCTCGGCCGCGCCCTCGCGCACGCCCTTGATCACGTCCGGCCAGTAGTAGTCCAGCGACGGGACGACCATGCCGATGGTCGGCTGACCGGCGCGCTCCTCGGGCCTGCGCTCGGCGACGGGCGACGTGCCGCCGTTCACCTCGGCGGGGAACGCGTGCGGCGGCACGTCGTCCGCCACGGCCGCGCTGACGGTCGCGCCACCCCGGACGCGCCGGATCAGCCCCTGCTCGGCGAGCAGGGAGATGTCGCGGCGCACGGTGATCGTCGAGACGTCCAGCTCGTCGGCGAGGTCGCTCACGCGCACGGTCCCGCGTCGCCGCAACAGCTCCACGACGCGGGCGCGCCGCTCGGAGGGCAGCATGGCGGCCGGTTCCGACGTCGTCATGCGGACACCTCCACCGTGATCACGACACTTCCTCGCGCCACGTCGGGCAGGCGCAGTTCCAGCCGGGTCAGTTCGTCCCCCCACACGGTCCGGAGCAGCGGATCGTCCAGCTCGCGGACGGTCAGCGTGGCCGATGCCAGGCCCGGATCCCAAGCGAGCAGGGTAGCGCGGGCCCCGTCGAGCGGGTGCACGACGAGCCGTCCCGGCGAGTCCCGCACGACGTCGCCCGCGATCAGGTAGTGGATCACCGACGGCTCGCCGTCGTGGTCGTCCGCGAAGTCCCAGCTGTCCTCGACCGTCACGCGCCGCCGGTCGCGGTCGAGGGTCGCGGTGCGCCACCAGGACCGCAGCGCGGGCACGGGGTAGGCGGGCGCGAGGTCCATCCGGACGCGGAACCGGTCCGGCGCGTCGTCCGCGGTGACGTCCCGCGCGTGGTGGGCGCGTCCGGCGCCCTGGGCCGTGCCGCGCACCTCGGGGACGTTGTGCCAGCTGCTCCGCATCGTCCAGATGTCGTAGCGGTCCGGGCCGAAGGTCTGCCTGGTGTACGTGGGCCGGCCGGCGTCGACCAGGACGGGCACGCCGTCGACCGCCACGATCACCGTGCCGACGTCGTTGTGGTTGTGGTGCTCGTCGTTGTGGCCGCCCTTGACGACCAGGGCCGGTCCGGCGGTCGACCCGGCGGCGAGGCGCGCGAGGCCGACCTGGGTGCCGGGCAGCCACGCGCTGCCGACCAGCGGTTCGGCGGTGTGCTCCGCGATCGGGGTGGCCAGGTCGCCGAGGGCGCGTCCCAGCTCGACGTTCTCGGCGATCGCGGTGGCCCGCTGGGCGGAGGCGTGCTGCTCGACGTCCCGGTCGCCGGTGCGGCCGGCCCACCGCTGCGGCACGTGCCACGGCAGGCGGTAGGGGGACCGCGCGGCGGCGTCGGCGAAGTTCACGAACCACGGTCCGCCCAGGTGCATCAGGCGCGGGAAGCCGACGGTCGCGCGCACCACGGGGACGTCCGCCGCGGACAACGCGCCGCCGGTGGCGTGCTCCAGGACGTCGAGCGCTTCGAGCGCCCGGCACGCGCCCTCCCACCAGTACCCGAACCCCTCGTCCACGGACCCGTCGGCCGGGAGGGCGGCCAGGTAGCGGTCGATGCCGCGCACCGCGTCGGCGACGATCCGGGTGCGGTCGGCCGCGTCGTCCACGAGGCGCAGGGCGGCGACCAGGACGTTGCCGCAGACCCACGGGCACCAGTTGTGGACGTCGCCGTCGAGGCCGAGCCAGTGCCAGTCGCGGCGGGTCGTGAACGGGTCGAGGACGCGGGCGCGGACCTCACGGCGCACGCGGGCGCGGAGACCGGGCCAGCGGGAGTCGAGGCGGTCGCCGACGACGTGGTCGAGCCAGGCCAGCTGCCCGGCCACGACCCCCGCGCCGAGGTCGAGGTACGGGACGTCCGGGTCGGGCACGACCGCGCCGCGCGTGCGGTGGTGCTCCTCGTGCGCGGGCCAGCACCACGTGCTCCGTTCGCACAGCAGCACGACGCCGTCGGCCACCTCGTCCAGCCGGTCGTCGTCGTGCGTGGCGAGGGCGGCGAGGGTCGCGCGGGTGAGCCGGTGCTGCTGCTCGAAGATCGGCGTCTCGTAGGCGGTCCGGTCGCCGTCGCGGAAGTAGCGGGCGTACCGGGAGGCGGTCGCCTGCGGCCACGGCGTGCCGAGGTCGGCGCGTGCGCGGTCGAGCACCGCGGCCAGCCTGGTCGCCGCGCCCGGAGGCCACCGGTCCGGGTCGCCGACCGGTGGCAGGGCGGCCGGGGGAGGCGCGGGCAGGCCGGCGCGGGCCGTCGGCTCCAGCCGCGCGCCCCAGGCGGCCGACAGCGGACCCGCGTGGCTCGGTTCGGCGCTGGTGCCCGCGTTGGCCGTCATCACTGCTCCTTGTCGTAGATCAGATGATAAATCTGATCGTAACTGATCGAAACAAGCTATTGACTTGAAAATGCCGATCACACATGATCGGCGCACTGTTCGAGCGCTCCGGCCGCAAAGGACTCCGCGTGACCCACGGACACCCACGACCCCAAGCGCTGCTCGTCATGGAGCCGGACCACTTCCGGGTCCAGTTCCAGCAGCCGCAGCTGGACCGGCTCGAACGGCTCGTCGGCCTCGGCGACCCGCTCTCGACCGCCGAACTCGACTCGCCGGCCGTCCGGCGCAGGCTCCGCGACGTCGACGTGCTGCTGACCTCGTGGGGCTGCCCGCCGCTCACCGCCGAGCGCCTCGCCGCCGCGCCCAGGCTCCGCGCGGTCTTCCACGGCGCGGGCAGCGTGCGCTCCTTCGTCACCGACGAGGTGTGGCGGCGGCGCATCCTGGTCACCAACGCGGCCGACGAGAACGCCGTCCCCGTCGCCGAGTTCACGCTCGCCGCGATCGTCTTCGCCGGGAAGAAGGCGCCGTTCCTCGCCCAGGACGCCCGCGCGCACCGCGACGACTGGTCCTACGTCGCGCGGCGCGGCGAGCTGACCAACCGCGGCCGCACGATCGGCGTCGTCGGCTTCTCCCGCGTCGGCCGCCGCGTGGTGGAACGGCTCGGCGACCTCGACGTCACGGTGCTCGTGTCCGACCCGTACGCCGACCCCGCCGAGGTGGCGGCGGCGGGCGCGCGGCTGGTCGAGCTGCCCGACCTGCTGCGCGCCGTCGACGTGCTCACGCTGCACGTCCCCGCGCTGCGCTCCACCCGCCACCTGATCGGGGCCGCCGAACTGGCGGTGCTGCGGGACGGCGCGACCGTCGTGAACACCGCGCGCGGCGCCGTGCTCGACACCGCCGCGCTCGAACGCGAGTGCGCGACCGGGCGGCTGGACGCGATCCTCGACGTCACCGACCCCGAGCCGCTGCCCGCCGACTCCGTCCTCTACGACCTGCCCAACGTGATGATCACGCCGCACATCGCGGGCTCGCTCGGCTCGGAGACGCGGCGCATGAGCGACAGCGCGATCGACGAGCTCGAGCGCTACCTGACCGGACAACCGCCGCGTGCCGCCGTCACGCCGGACACCCTGGGGAAGAGCGCGTGACCGCGGACCTCTCGCCGATCACGGGCTGGACGCGCGACCGGTGGGCCGACCTGGCCGACCGGATGCTTCTCGCCGTCCGCCCGCACACCTCGCCCGGGCACGCCCGCGTCACGCTGCCCGGCGCGCCCGGCGGCTACGGCTCCGCCGTCGACGGGCTGGAGGGCTTCGCCCGCACGTTCCTGCTCGCCGGTTTCCGGCTCGCGGGGGAGGACGGCCGCGACCCGCTCGGCCTGGCCGACCGGTACGCGCGCGGCCTCGACGCGGGCACCGACCCGTCCTCGCCGGAGCGATGGCCGCGTCCCGAGGAGCACGCGCAGGCGAAGGTGGAGGCGGCCTCGATCGCGCTGGTCCTCGACCTGACGCGACCCTGGCTGTGGGACCGGCTGACCGACGCCGTGCGCGAGCGGGTGGTCGACTACCTCTCCGCGGTCGTCGGTGACGACACCTACCCGCGGTGCAACTGGGTGTGGTTCCGGATCGTCGTGGAGACGTTCCTGAGGTCGGTCGGCGGCCCGTGGCAGGCCGAGGACGTCGCGTCGGACCTGGCCGCGCACGACTCGTTCTACCGCGGCGACGGGTGGTTCGCCGACGGCGACGAGCGCTCGTTCGACCACTACGGCGGCTGGGCGCTGCACCTCTACCCGGTGCTGTGGGCGCGGATGCGCGGCGCGGCGGACCTCGCCGGCGACCGCGCGGCCCTCGACGTGAGCCGCCTCGACCGGTTCCTCCTCGACTACGTGGGCCTCGTCGGCGCCGACGGCGCGCCGCTCGTGCAGGGCCGCAGCCTGGTCTACCGCTTCGCGGCCGCCGCGCCGCTGTGGGCCGACGCGCTGGCGGGCGTCCCGTCGACGTCGCCCGGTCTGCTGCGGCGGGCCGCGTCCGGGATCGTGGGGCACTTCGCCGACCGGGGCGCGCCCGACGACCGCGGTCTGCTGACCCTCGGGTGGTACGGCGAGTGGCGGCCGTTGGCGCAGAGCTACTCCGGGCCGTCGTCCCCCTACTGGGCCGCGAAGGGCATGATCGGCCTCGCGCTGCCCGCCGACCATCCCGTGTGGACGGCCGTCGAGGAGCCGCTGCCGGTGGAGCGGGACGACCGGACGTGGGTCGCGACGCCGCCCGGCTGGCTGGTCTCGTCCACCCGCGCGGACGGCATCGTGCGGGTGGTCAACCACGGCACGGACCACGACGTCGTCGGCGGGTCGGTCGGCGACTCACCCCTCTACACGCGCCTCGGCTACTCCACCGCGACCGCGCCGCTGCTGTCGGAACGCGCGTGGACGTCACCGGTGGACCAGTCGGTCGTGCTGCTGGACCGCTCCGGCGTCGCCACCCACCGGGCGGGGATGCGGACGTTGAGCGTCGAGCGGGTGGGCGACGCGGTGGTGGGCGCGTCCGCCGCGCGCGTCCACTGGCTCGACCCGGAACCCGGCCAGCCGGACCACGGTTCCGGGCGGCGGGGCGTGGCGCGGGACGTCGCCGTGGTCACCACCGTGTCGGTCGTGCGCGGGCCGTGGGAGGTGCGGTGCGTCCGAGTGGACCCGCTGGCGGACGACGGGGACGCGACCGGACCGCGCGACGTGACCGCGCTGCGGATCGGCGGCTGGCCCCTGGCCGGCGACGGCCCCGCCGTGGTGCGGGAGCGGGGACGCGTCGAGGTCCGGTCCGGCGGCCTCACCTCGGTCCTCGTGGCCGGACCCGGCCTCGACCGGGTCGGCGCCGACGACGAAGACGACGCGAGCCCTCTGGGCCCGCGCAGCGCCACCCCGTGGGGAGCGGGAGAGGTGACGCCCGGCAGGTGGGCTGCCGCGGCGATCGGACTGGGTGCGACCGCACCGGGCGGCCGGCCCGGCGACGTCCCGGAGATCGTGCTCGACCAGGAATCCGGCCGGGTGGACGTGCGCTGGCCGGACGGTGGCTCGACCGCGGCAACCCTGCCGCACCACCACGGATGAAGTGGGAAAGGGAGACGGATCAATGGTGACTCCGAACAACCCCCGGGCGGGCGGACGGCGAGGCCGCGCCCGCGGCGCGCTCGTCGCGCTCACCGCGTTGTCGCTCCTCGCCGCCGGCTGCGGTTCGGGCGGCAAGGCCGACGAGAGCGGGCCGGTCACGCTGAGCGTGGCGGTCTGGAACCTCCAGGGCACGCCCGAGTTCCAGGCCCTGTTCGACGCCTTCGAGAAGGCCAACCCCGACGTGACCGTGCAGCCGGTCGACATCCTCGCCGCCGACTACCCCACCAAGGTCACGACGATGCTCGCCGGCGGCGACACGACCGACGTGATCACCATGAAGAACGTCACCGACTACGCCCGCTACGCCGGTCGCGGCCAGCTCGACGACGTCACGGACCTGGTGAAGGACAAGGACACCACCGAGCTGGCCGGGCTCGACGCGTTCGAGCAGGAGGGCAGGTACTTCGCGCTGCCGTACCGGCAGGACTTCTGGCTCCTCTACTACAACAAGAAGATGTTCGACGACGCCGGCGTCGCGTACCCGGAGAACCTGACCTGGGACCAGTACGCCGAACTTGCCAAGAAGCTCACCAAGGACGCGGGCGGCAGCAAGGTCTACGGCACCTACCACCACACCTGGCGGTCCGTGGTGCACGCCATCGCGGCGGCGCAGGCCGGCGGCGACCAGATCACCGGCGACTTCGAGTTCTTCGCCGACCAGTACCGGGTGGTGCTCGACCTGCAGGAGGCGGGCGCCGCGCTCGACTTCGGCAGCGCGACGTCGCAGCAGGCCAACTACCGCACCATGTTCGAGACCGGCGCGACGGCCATGCTGCCGATGGGCACCTGGTACACGGCGGGCATCATGCAGGCCGAGGCCAAGGGCGCCACCGCGGTCGAGTGGGGCATCGCGCCCATGCCGCAGCGGCCCGGCGCGTCCGGCGTCACGACGTTCGGCTCGCCGACCGCCTTCGCGGTCAACAAGAACGCCAAGCACACCGCCACCGCGCGGAAGTTCGTGGAGTTCGCGGCGGGCGCCGAGGGCGCGAAGGCCATCACGAAGGTCGGCGTGATGCCCGCGTTGCGGAGCGACGAGATCACCAAGGAGTACGCGTCGCTGGAGGGCATGCCCACCGGTGAGCAGACCGCCAAGGCTCTCAAGCCCGACGAGATCGCGCTGGAGATGCCGGTGAGCGAGCACACCGCCGACGTCGACACCATCCTGAAGGAGGAGCACGACCTGATCATGGTGGGCGAGAAGTCCGTCGAGGACGGCATCCGCTCCATGCGCGACCGGGTCCGCAAGGTCACCGACTGATCCGCGCCCCAGGTCGACGCCCCCGCCGCCACCAGCACGAGGACGAGCATGGCCAACGCAGTGACGCAGACGAAACCACCGCCGGTGACGGCGCCGGCAGGGCCGCGCCGCGGTTCCGCCCGGCGGCGCCGGACCCGGCGCAACACCCTCATCGGCTGGAGCTTCATCCTCCCGAACTTCCTCGGGTTCGCCCTGTTCACCCTCGTGCCGGTGATCGCGGCGTTCGCCCTGGCGTTCATGGAGTGGGACTCCTACCGCGCGCCCGAGTGGGTCGGCCTGGACAACTTCGCCGAGATGCTGGAGGACGAGAACTTCCGGGTCGCGCTCACCAACACGCTGTACTACGCGGCGGGGCACATCCCGCTCACCATGGTCGCCGCGCTAGGCCTGGCGATCGTGCTGAACCGGAAGATCCGCGGCGTCGGCTTCTTCCGCACCGCGGCGTTCTTCCCCTACGTCACGTCGCTCGTCGCGGTCGCCGTGGTGTGGAACATGCTGTTCAACCCCACGATGGGCCCGGTCAACCAGTTCCTCGGCGCGATCGGGGTCGACAACCCTCCCGGCTGGGTGGCGAGCACCGACTGGGCGATGCCCGCGGTGATCATCACCAGCGTGTGGCGGGACATGGGGTACTACATGGTGCTGTACCTGGCCGGCCTCCAGTCGATCCCGGAGGAGTACTACGAGGCCGCGCGGGTCGACGGCGCGTCCACGTGGGACCGGTTCCGGCACATCACGCTGCCGAGCCTGCGGCCGACCACGTTCTTCGTGCTGGTCATGCTGACGATCCAGAGCTTCAAGGTGCTCGACCTCATCGTCGTCATGACCAACGGCGGGCCGGGGCGGAGCACGCTGGTGCTCTCGCAGCTCGTGTACCGCGAGGGCATCACCGAAGGCCACTTCGGCTACTCGTCGGCGATCGCGTTGGTGCTGTTCGTGATCGTGCTGACGGTGACCGTCCTCCAGTTCCGCCTCAACGAGCGGAGGAACGCCTGATGACCACGTTGCGCGAAGCGGCACGACGGGCCGCGCCACCGGTGGACCCGGCGGCGGGGAACAAGTCCCGCGGGCGGGCGTGGCGGGTCGCCCGACCGGTGCTCACCTACGTCGCCCTGATCGCGGTGGCACTGCTCGTGCTGGTCCCGTTCGCGTGGATGCTCTCCGCGTCGCTCAAGCGCGACAACGAGGTGTTCACCGTGCCCATCCAGTGGATCCCCGACGAGCTGCGCTGGTCGAACTTCGTGGAGATCTGGGACCGCGTCCCGATGACCACGTACCTCGGCAACTCGGTGTTCCTGTCGGTGACGATCACGTGCCTGCAGCTGCTCACCGGCAGCTTCGCCGCGTACGGGTTCGCCAAGGTGCGGTTCCCCGGCCGGGACGCGTTGTTCCTGACCTACATCGGGACGATCGCCGTGCCGTGGCAGGCGTACATGGTGCCGCAGTACATCATGATGCAGCGGATGGAGCTGACGAACACGTACTGGTCGATCATCCTGTTGCAGGCGTTCAGCGCGTTCGGCGTGTTCCTGATGCGGCAGTTCTACCTGTCCATCCCGGACGAGCTGTGCGAGGCCGCGCGCATCGACGGGCTGAGCGAGTACGGGATCTACCGGCGGATCGTGCTGCCGCTGTCCAAGCCGGCCCTCGCCAGCCTCGCGCTGCTGAGCTTCGTCGGCACCTGGAACGACTACATGGGGCCGTTCATCTACCTGACGAGCAACGAGCTGTGGACCGTCCAGCTGGGCCTGCGGTCGTTCGTCGGGCAGTACGACGCCGAGTACGCGATGATCATGACCGGCGCGGTGCTGTCGGTGCTGCCGATCCTCGTGGTGTTCCTGTTGGGGCAGCGGTACTTCATCCGGGGCATCGCGACGACCGGGCTGAAGGGGTGAGCGCGGTGACGGCACGGCTGTTGCGCCCCGCCTCCCAGGAGACCTACGAGAAGGTCTTCGGGATGGTGTACGTCGGCCTGATGGCCAACGTGCTGCTCGCCGTGGGCTGCGCCCCGCTGCTGCTGGCGCTGGCCGTGGTGCGCGACCCGCTCGCGTCGTGGCCGTTCTTCGTGGTGCTGTCGGGGTTCTGCGCGCCGGCGCTGGCCGGGGTGTTCGGCTGCTTCGCGGAGCACGACTCCGGGTCGACGCGCGTCTGGCGGCCGTTCGCGGCGGCCTACCGCCGTGCGGCCGGACGGGCGGTGGCGGTGTGGTTCGGCGGCGCCGCGGTGGTGGTCGTGCTCGCGCTCGACGCGGCCGTCGTCCACCGCTCGGCGTGGGGACCGGCGCTGGTGCCGTTCTTCGTGACCGCCACCGTGCTGGTCGTGGCGACGGTGGTCGCGGTGATCCTCGTGCTGGCGACGACGTCGGGAACCGTGCGGACCGGCTCGCTGGTCCGGGCGTGCCTCGGCCTGGTGGCCCGGCGCTGGTACCTCGGTCTGGCGAACGCCGCCGTGCTGGGGCTCGCCGTCGCCGTGGTGCTGGTCCAACCGCTCGCGGGCCTGCTCGTGGCCTGCGCGCCCCTGCTGTACGTGGTGTTCGGCAACACGCGGGCGATCACCGCTCCGCTGGCTCGGGACTAGGATCGCGCCCTGTTGCGACCGCCGTCGTGCGCCGCAACCGGAAAGCGCTTTCCAAGGGAGGTGTGCGGTGGCGGACCGGTCGGAACGGGTCGGGTTGTGCTCCGTCACGTTGCGGGCGCTGGCTCCGGCCGACGTGCTGCGCGTCGCGGCGGAGGCGGGGCTGCGCGTGGTCGAGTGGGGCGGTGACGTCCACGCCCCGCCCGGCCGGGTGGACGCCGTCCGCGGGCTCACGGCGGCGTCGGGGCTGACCACGTGCTCCTACGGGTCGTACTGGAAGGCGGGGGAGTACCCCGTCGAGCGGTTCGCCGACGTCGCCGACGCGGCGGTCGGCCTCGGCGCGCCGCGCGTCCGGGTGTGGGCGGGGGTGGAGGGGTCCGCGGACGCCTCCCGCGCCACCCGTGACCGGGTCGTGTCGGCGTTGCGGGAGGCGGCGCAGGCGGCCGCCGAACGGGGCCTCACGATCGCTTTGGAGTTCCACGGCGGCACGCTCGCCGACACCCCGCGGGCGACGCTCGACCTGCTCGACGCGGTCGACCACCCCGCGCTGGGCACGTACTGGCAACCCTCCGTGGACGAGCCGGACGAACCCGCGTTGGCGGGCCTCGCCCTGCTGCGCCACCGGGTCGCCGCGGTGCACGTGTTCTCGTGGTGGCCGGGCACGACCCGGCTGCCGCTGACCGCCAGGGAGGGCCTGTGGCGGCGGGCGTTGGACCTGCTGGCCGCCGACCCGGTCGACCTCCTGCTGGAGTTCGTGCCGGGTGACGACCCCGCGGTCCTGGGCCGCGAAGCCGCCGTGCTGCTCGCGTGGGTGGACGGACGCGCCGCGCCCTGAGCGGCGATCCCGGCAACCGGCGCGGCTTCGGAACGACTTCTAGGCAAGCGCTTTCCCGTCCCTGAAGAGGAGACCGACGACGATGAAACCGCACCGACGACCCCGCGGACTCGCCCACCTCGGCCTGGCCGCCGTGCTGGCGGGCGGCCTGGTCGCCGCCGCCGGACCGCCCGCCGCCGTCGCGCAGGCGACGGAGGCGCAGCCCGTCACCGTCCGGCCCGACCCGTCCTACCGGCACCAGGAGTTCGAGGGCTGGGGCACCAGCCTGGTCTGGTTCGCCAACGCCACCGGCGGCTACCCCGACGAGGTCCGCGAGCGCCTGGCCGACCTGCTGTTCGGCGAGGACGGGCTGCGGCTGAACATCGCCCGCTACAACATCGGCGGCGGCAACGCGCCGGACGTCCGCACGGACTACATGAAGGCCGGCGCGACCATGCCGGGCTTCTGGCGCGCCCCGGAGGGCACCACGCGCGAGGACGTGGACTGGTGGGACCCGGACAACCCGGACCACTGGAACTGGGACGCCGACGCCAACCAGCGGTGGTGGATCGACCGGATCAAGGACCGGGTCGACACCTGGGAGGCGTTCAGCAACTCGCCGCCGTGGTTCCAGACCGTCAGCGGGTACGTGTCGGGCGGGTTCGACCCCAGCGCCGACCAGATCCGCGCCGACCGGGTGGACGACTTCGCGACGTACCTGGTCCGCGTGTCCGAGCACATCGAGCGGGCGCACGGCATCGAGATCGACCTCATCGAGCCGCTGAACGAGCCGAACACGCCTTACTGGGGCACGCAGCTCGGCCCGGACGGTCAGCCGACCGGTGGCCGCCAGGAGGGCGCGCACGCCGGCCCGGCCCTGCAGCAGAGCGTGGTCCTCGCGCTGCGCGAGGCGCTGAGCCGCTCGCAGGTCGGCGCACGCCTGTCCGCGATGGACGAGACCGACTCCGGCCGGTTCCGGACCAACTGGAACGGCTACAACGCCGAGGCGCGCGCGGCCGTCGACCAGCTCAACGTGCACACGTACGGCACGGGTGACCGGACGTCGACGCGGGACATCGCCAAGGGCGCCGACAAGCCGCTGTGGATGAGCGAGGTGGACGGCACCTGGGGCAACCGCCACAGCTTCACCGACATGGAGCCGGGCCTCGGCATCGCCGAGCGGATCGTCGCCGACGTGCGGGAGCTGGAACCGTCCGCGTGGCTGCTGTGGCAGGCGATCGAGGACTACAACCCGCAGTTCGCGGCGGGGAAGAACTGGGGCACGGTCCAGGTGCCGTTCGACTGCGCGCCCGACGCCACGCTGGAGACGTGCCCCGTCCGCACCAACACGAAGTTCAACACGATCCGGAACTTCACCCACTTCGTGCGCCCCGGAGACCACGTCGTCAAGGTGGACGACACGTCCAGCCTGGCGGCCGTGTCGGCCGACGGCGCTTCCGCGACCGTGGTCCACGTCAACAGCTCCGACCGCCGGCGCGCCGTGACGCTCGACCTGTCCCGGTTCGGCGTGGTGCTGCCGCACGCCACCGTCACCCCGGTGGTGTCCGACGCCGGCAACGCCCTGGTCCGCGGCACGCCCGTGGAGGTCGACGGCCGCACGGCCACGCTCACCGTGCCCGCGAAGTCCGTGACCACGTTCGTCGTCGACGGCGTCAAGGGCGTGGCGAAGGACGCGGCGCTGGTGCGCGACGGGCACGTGTACCGCCTGACCGGCGTGCAGAGCGGCAAGGCGCTGGCGCCGACCGCGGACGGCGGCTCGGCCGTGATCCGCGCCGTCAACCCCGACCAGTCCGACGCGAGCGCGTTGTGGCGGCTGGAGGAGGTCACCGAGGGCCTGGGCAACCGGTCCCGCCACACGGTGACGCACGCCGTGAACGGCCGGCGGTTGGCCGATCGCGGGAGCGGCCTCGCGCTCGAACCGGCGGGGGAGGCAGACCCGGCCGCGCAGTGGGTCATGTCCACCACCGGGGACGGCTCCTGGACGTTCGTCAACGCCGCCACCGGACGCCTGCTCGACGTGACCGGCCAGGCCACCGGTGACGGCGCGCCGGTGGGCGTCGGCGTGCCCAACTCCGGGCCGAACCAGCGGTGGACCGTGGCCGACCGGACCGTGCTCGGCGCGCGGGACGTGGACGTCTTCACCGTGCCGGGGCGCGCGCCGGAGCTGCCGGCGACCGTGCCCGCGACGCTGCGCG
>NZ_JBHTLK010000174.1:0-15230 GCF_042678885.1 Saccharothrix hoggarensis | reverse complement strand
GCCGGGGTGGTCGGCGAGCCGCGCGGCGAGCACGACCGCGCCGCGCTGGGCCGCCTCGACGCGCAGCGGCAGCGTGGCCAGGCCGCGGTGCATGAGGTAGCCGCCGAGCGGGTGCAGCACGGCGCCGGTGATGATCCGGACCTGGCGCAACGGCCCGGCGTGCTCCTCGGCGCAGGCCACGACGCCGCCGAGCACGTCGCCGTGCCCGCCGAGGTACTTGGTGCCCGAGTGCAGCACGTACGTCGCGCCGAGCGCGGCGGGGTTCTGGAGCACGGGCGTGGCGAACGTGTTGTCCACGACCACGGGCACGCCGCCGGCCTGCGCGACGACCGCGGCGATGTCGAGGAGGTCGAGGTTGGGGTTGGCCGGCGTCTCGACGACCACCAGCCCGGTCTCCGGGGTGATCGCGTCGGCGACCCGGTCGGCCGCCGCGTACGTGGTGCGCACGCCGAGCAGGCCGGACGACAGCAGGTGGTCGGTGCCGCCGTAAAGGGGCCGCACCGCGACCACGTGCGGCTTGCCGATCAGCACGCACGCCGCCTGCACCACGGCGGTGACGGCGGCCATGCCGCTGCCGAACGCCACGGCGGCCGACGTGCCCTCCAGCGCCGCCAGCGCCTGCTCGAACCGGGCCACGGTGGGGTTGTGCAGCCGGGAGTAGACGGGCGAGGTGGCGTGCGCGGCGCCCTCGGCGAGGTGCTGCAGCGCCTCGCCGCCCGCGGCCTGGTCGGGGATGGGGTAGGTGGTGGACAGGTCGATCGGAAGGGCGTGCACGCCCAGGTCGGCGAGGTCGTCGCGCCCACCGTGCACCGCCGTCGTTCGCAACCGGGTCATGCCCGAATCGTGGACTTCTCGTCGGTGGTCGGCGCAGACTTCCGCAGGCTGTTCGGCTGGAGGAGGGTTTCGACGTGCTGGATTCGGTGGACGCGGCGATCGTCCGGGAGCTGCAGAAGGACGCGCGGCTGCCCAACAAGGACCTGGCGGACCGGGTGAACGTGGCGGCGTCGACGTGCGTGGTCCGGCACCGGTCCCTCCGCGAGCGCGGCGTGATCACCGGGTACCACGCGGAGGTCGACCTGGCCGCGGTCGGACGGCCGGTGCAGGCGATCATCGCGGTCCGGGTCCGGCCGCACACGCGGGCGATCGTGGAGCCGTTCATGGACTACGTGCTGTCGCTGCCGGAGGTGCTGGCCATGTCGCACGTGGCCGGGCCGGAGGACTTCCTGGTGCACGTGGCCGTCGCCGACACGCCCCACCTGCAACGCCTCGTGCTGGACCGCTTCACCACCCGCCGCGAGGTCAGCGAGGTGCAGACGAACCTGCTGTTCCAGCACGTCCGCAAGCACACCGTGCCGCCGGCGGGCAGTGACGGCGCGCGCGACCGGTGGTCGTGACCGAGCGGTGGTCGTGACCGAGCGGTGGTCGTGACCGAGCGGTGGCGGGCCGGGACCGGGTGACCCGCCCGGCCCGCCTCCCGGTCAGGCGGTGATCCGCACCGACGACGTGCCCGCGCCGTGCGACTTGCCCGGCGAGCGGACCCCGTTCACGGTCGAGGTGTCGAAGGCGAACGTGATCACGGCGGTGGCGATGGCGTCGGCGTTGACGTCCAGCGCCGCCGCGTTGACGTTGCCGCGCAGGTCGTAGGCGGCGTCCAGCTGCGCGTACAGGGCGGCGTCCGCGCCGTCGGCGACGGGCGTGTTGCTGTCGCACGGCTGGTGGTAGCACGGGTCGTAGGCGGCGCCCGCGACCCCGCCGTACCGCGCGGCCTGGTCGGCGGTCTTCACGCCTTCCGCGCCGGTGAACAGGCCGCCGGCCGGGATGCCGACGGCGATGAACGGGCCGTAGTCGGACCGGCCGGAGAACTCGGTGTCCTCCGCGGGCAGGCCGCGGTCGGCGTAGAACTTCTCGAACACGTCCTCGATCTCGGCCGAGCCGGGCGGGATGAACCCGGGCGGGGCCGTGCCGCTGGAGTTGTCGCCGTCGTAGATCCCGTTGAAGTAGTTCGGCGAGCCGACCATGTCGAAGTTCAGGTACAGCGCGACGCGGTCCCGCTCGGCCTGCGGCAGGGTGGCGACGTAGTGCTCCGAGCCGAGCAGCCCTTCCTCCTCCGCGCCCCACCAGGCGAACCGGACCAGGTTGTTCGTCTTCACCTTGGCCATCCGGACGGCGACCTCCAGCAGCGCGGCGGACCCGGTGCCGTTGTCGTTGATCCCGGCGCCGTCCTGCACGCCGTCGAGGTGGGCGCCCGCCATCACGGTGTTGTCGGCGATCCCCTCGTCCGACTCGGCGAACACGTTCCACGCGGTGCGCGTCTCGGACAGGAAGTCGACCTTGACCCGGACCGTGCGCGGCCCGCCGACGGCCAGTTCCGCGCCGACCGCGTAGGTGGCGAAGACGACCGGGATCGCGAGGCCCGGCGTGTCGCCGATCGGCGTGGACAGGCCGGTGCGGCCCGGTTGGCCCTCGTTGAACAGGATCACGCCGGACGCGCCCGCGGCCTGGGCGTTCAAGGTCTTCTGGGCGAACCCGCAGGTGCCGCGCTGCAGCAGGGCGATGGTGCCCGCGGTGAAGCCCGCGAAGTCGGACGCCTCGCAACCGCTGCTGTTCGAGTTCGGGTTCGGGCCGGGCGGGACGACCACGTCCACGGCCGTGACGGGCGCGGTGGCCTCGCCCAGGTACGTCGGCGTGAAGCCGTTGCGGGTGAAGTCCCGGTCCACCGCGTAGGTCCGCGGCGTCGGGGCGAGCTGTTCGAGCTCGGACCGCTCCTCGGTGTAGGGGAAGTCGAACGCCTGCACGGCGGGGTCGTAGCCCGCGGCGGTGAGGGTGTCGACGACGTAGTCCACCGACGCCCGGTAGCCGGGACGGCCCGCGGCGCGGTCGCCGTGCTCGTCGGCGATGGCCTGGAACGCGTCGAGGTGCCGCAGCACCCCGTCGAGCGTGACGGCCTTGGTGAGCTTGGCCGGTGAGTTGTTGTTCGGGTCGGCGGTGGCCGGGCCGACCACGAGCAGTGGTGCCGTCAGGACGAGAGCGGCGGTGACGGCGATCCGCCTGCGGCGGGGACGGAAGGGCATGGCTTGCCTCCAGGTGTGACAGACGCCACTCTGTGGGTCGCCCCACCGTGGTGCCCGCGTTACACCGATCAGTCCATCGTCACGGACCGTCATGTTCGTGAGGTGTCTGACGTTGCCCCTGCGAGCGTCGGACCTTGCCCCTGCCCCACGTCGGCATCGCACACGGCGTCGGCGCGGGTGGGGCGGTGCCGTTGTCGCGCCCCCGCCGTGAACCTGTGTTAACAAAGAGCATGGGGATCACCACGGGCGAAGTCGACAAGCGGACCGAGGCGTTGCGCGACCTGCTCGACGGCCGGTGGGCGTCGTTGCGCCGCGGGTCGCTCGACCTGCTCGCCGGTCTGCAGCCGCCCGGCGAGCTGGGGCGCGAGGAGTACCGCGCCTGGGTCTCGGAGCAGATGCGCGCGCTGGCGGACGGCGGCCACCCGCTGATCGGGTTCCCGACCGGGCACGGCGGCCGGGACGACGTCGGCGGCTCCGTGGTCGCGTTCGAGGTGCTGGGGTTCGGCGACCTGTCGCTGATGGTGAAGGCGGGCGTGCAGTGGGGCCTGTTCGGCGGCGCGGTGCAGGCGCTCGGCACGGCCGAGCACCACGACCGGTACCTCCGCGCGATCATGGACCTGGACCTCCCGGGCTGCTTCGCCATGACCGAGACCGGGCACGGGTCTGACGTCCAGAACCTGCGGACCACGGCGACCTACGACCCGTCGACCGAGGAGTTCGTGGTCCACACGCCGGACCCGTCGGCGCGCAAGGACTACATCGGCAACGCGGCCCGCGACGGACGCATGGCCGTGGTGTTCGCGCAGCTCGTGACAGGCGGTGCGACGCACGGCGTGCACGCGGTGCTCGTGCCCGTCCGGGACGCGGACGGCGCGCCGATGCCGGGCGTGCGGATCGAGGACTGCGGGCCGAAGGCCGGCCTGAACGGCGTGGACAACGGACGCCTGTGGTTCGACCACGTCCGCGTGCCGCGGGCGAACCTGCTCAACCGGTACGGCGACGTCGCTCCGGACGGCGCCTACTCCAGCCCGATCGAGGGCGAGGGCCGCCGGTTCTTCACCATGCTCGGCACCCTGGTGCGCGGCCGGATCAGCGTGGCGGGCGGGGCGGGCAGCGCGACCAAGAAGGCGTTGGCGCTGGCGATCCGGTACGGCGACGCGCGGCGGCAGTTCACCCGGCCGGACGGCGGCGACGAGGTCGTGGTGCTCGACTACCTGGCCCACCAGCGGCGGCTGCTGCCCGCGCTGGCCACGTCGTACGCGCTGCACTTCGCGCAGGAGGAGCTGGTGTCCGCGCTGCACGACGTCGGCGACGACCGGGCGCAGCGGGAACTGGAGTCGCGGGCCGCCGGGCTGAAGGCCGTGGCCACGTGGCACGCCACGCGGACCATCCAGACGTGCCGCGAGGCGTGCGGCGGGGCCGGGTACCTGTCGGAGAACCTGATCGCCGGGCTGAAGGCCGACACCGACGTGTTCACCACGTTCGAGGGCGACAACACCGTGCTGCTGCAGCTGGTCGCGAAGGGCCTGCTCACCAGCTACCGCGACCACGTCGGCGACCTCGACCCGTGGGGCATGGTGCGGTTCGTGGCCGACCAGGCGGTGGGCGTGGTGATCGAGCGGACGGCCGCGCGGGCGATCATCGACCGGCTGGTGTCGGGCAGCTCGGACGCGCTGCTGGACCGCGGCTGGCAGCTCCGGCAGTTCGAGGACCGCGAGAAGCACGTGCTGGAGGGCCTGGCGCGGCGGTTGCGCAGGGCGTCCAAGGACAACGCGTTCGACGTCTTCAACGCCGCTCAGGACCACGTGCTGCACGCCGCTCGCGTCCACGTGGACCGGGTGGTGCTGGAGGCGTTCGTGGCGGCGGTGGACCGGTGCGGCGACCCTGAGGCGACCGCCCTGCTGGACCAGGTGTGCGACCTATACGCGTTGAGCACCATCGAGGCGGACCGGGCGTGGTTCCTGGAGCACGGCCGCTTGTCGCCCCAGCGGTCGAAGGCGGTGTCACAGGCCGTGAACGAGCTGTGCGGCCGGTTGCGACCGCACGCGAGGGCCCTGGTCGACGCGTTCGGCATCCCGGAGTCGTGGCTGGTGGCGCCGATCGCCGCCGGAAAGGTCCAGAATGAGAGGTATGGATAACAGTGCGGTGATCAGCCAAGGCCTGGCCCGGTACGTGAAGGCGGTGGCCGAGGAAGTCGGCGTCCCGCCGGAGGGCACCGAGTTCGAGGTCAGCGACACCGCCACCGCCTACCTCGGTCTGGCCGAGGGTCCGGGGCGCGACCTGATGCTGTTGTGGAACGAGGAGCGCGGCTGGTCGATCGCGGTCGAGACCGACCCGGCCGAGGCGCCGGTCGTCGTGGCCCACCTGGGTCTTCCCCTCGTGCCGCCGCCGGACGTGGTGGCGCGGTTCGTGGACGACGTGCTGGCGGGCAAGACGGGCGGCCCCGAACCGGACCCGGGTGGCGCGCGGGACCGGGCCGGGCTGGCGAGCAGGCTCAGCGACTACCTGTAGACGCCTCCGCCCGCCGTGTCGCGCATGCCCGGCTCTTCGTGAACCAGGTCGCGACCGGTGGGCGGCGGTCTTCTAGGAGACTCCGGCGAGCCGCAGGCCCGCGGTGGTGACGGCGGCCAGCACGACCACCACCACGAACGGCGCCTTGCGCCAGGCCGCGACCCCGCCGACCAGCACCCCGATCGGCAGCGCGAAACCCGCGAAGGCCTGCCCCTTGGCCAGCGACGCGGTCGCCACCAGCGCGAACAGCAGGATCGTCGCGGAGGTGGACATCATCAGCTTGACCCGGTCGGAGAGCGTCAGCCGGTCGCGCAGCAGCGGTCCGGCGAGGCGGAACGCGTAGGTGCCCGCGGCGAGCACCAGGACGGCGGTCAACGTCATGCGGGCGCCTTCTGCCGTGCGGTGATCACCAAGCCGCCCAGCGCGACCAGGACCGGGACGCCCGCCGGCAGGAACGGCGTCGCGGCCAGTGCGATGGCCGCGCC
Source organism: Saccharothrix hoggarensis (assembly GCF_042678885.1). Classification (GTDB taxonomy): domain Bacteria; phylum Actinomycetota; class Actinomycetes; order Mycobacteriales; family Pseudonocardiaceae; genus Actinosynnema; species Actinosynnema hoggarensis. Next base: position 9,163 of record NZ_JBHTLK010000174.1, on the reverse strand, counting down.
GAGCAGCGCGGCGTGCCGGGTGGCCTTGTCCTTGAGCGCGGGGAGCAGGAGGGCGAGGAGCGCGGCGGGGAACGCGGCGTCCAGCCCGAAGGCGTTCGGGTCGCCGATGTTCTGGCCCACGAGCGCGCCCGCGACCACGGCGAGGTTCCAGGCGACGAACAGGGCGACGCCGCACGACCAGTAGGCGGCCTTGGCCTTGCGCGGGTCGCTCTGGGCGAGCGCGAACGCCGTGGTCTCGTCGATCAGCAGGTGGCTGCCCACGAGCCGCTGGACCAGGCCCTTGCCGAGCACGTCGCCGACCGCCAGGCCGAACGGCAGGTGGCGGACGTTGAGCAGGAGCCCGGCGAGCACCGCGGCGGCCGGGCTGCCGCCGGCGGCGACCACGCCGACCGCCATGAACTGCGCGCCGCCCGCGAAGACCAGCAACGACATCACCACGGGCAGCCACCACGGCAGTCCCGCGCCGGTGGAGATCGCACCGAAGGAGGCGCCGCTGACGGCAGCGCCGGCCGCCACCGCGGCGACGTCACGCAGCAGCTCGGAGTCCGGGGTTCGCCATGTCGAACGCATCGTCTTCTACGATGAACACATCGGAAGTGTTCGTCAAGCCGAACGATTGGACTGTCATGTCGAACACAGGGGCGCCGCTCGACGTCATCGCCGCCTCGCTCCGCCGCGAGCGCGACCGCGCGGGCCTGTCGTTGAGCGAACTGGCCAAGCGGGCCGGGATCGCGAAGTCGACGCTGTCCCAGCTCGAGTCCGGCAGCGGGAACCCCAGCGTCGAGACCCTGTGGGCGCTCGGGGTCGCGCTGGGCGTGCCGTTCTCCCGCCTGGTCGACCCGCCCACCCCGCGCGTCCGCGTCATCCGTGCCGGGGAGGGCCCGGCGATCTACTCGGAACGCGCCCACTACACCGCGACCCTGCTCGCGTCGTGCCCGCCGGGCGCCCGGCGCGACATCTACCTGCTCCACCTCGAACCCGGCCCGGCCCGCGAATCCGAACCGCACATGCCGGGGACCGTGGAACACGTGATCGTCAGCTCCGGCCGCATGCTCGCGGGGCCGCAGGGCGAGCCGGTCGAACTGGGCCCCGGCGACTACCTCCTGTACCCCGGCGACGTCCCGCACACGGCCCAGGCACTCGAACGGGGAACCGTCGCCCTGCTGGTCTCGGAGCACGTCTAGAACACGCGTTCGAGCGATCCAGCCGGCGGGCCGGTCGGCCGATGGATCTTGCATGACAACAGAGGAGGTGGCCGCGAATGTCGCACCCCGCGACTAATCTGGACCACGTGGCCGACGAACCGGACCCCGACGACAACGTCTTCGGTCTTCGCGCGCAGATCGAGCAGCGACAGGCCGAGTTCGCCGACGGGCCGACCATGGCGGAGGTCATGTCGGACCTCGACCTGTTCCGAGGCGAGCCGTCGAACGCGGTCGCGATCCTGGCCGCGTGCCGGGCCGAAGACGAGGCCCGCCACAACGAGTTGTACAGGCACCTGTGGCGACGGTCGTGATCGACGCCTCGGCCCTGATCGAGGCAATGATCGGCGCCGAGCCCGTGCAGCCACTCCGTCGTCGCGTCCTGGCAAGCGAACTCGCCGCGCCGGACTTGATCATCTGCGAAGTGCTCAACGTGTTGCGCCGACGGGCGCGAGTCGACGCGGTGGGCCGCGCCCAGGCCAACCGGGCGGCGTGGTGGTTGGCCAGGGCCCCGATCGCCACCACCGGGCACCGCGCCCTCATCGATCGGGCGTGGGAGCTGTGCGACTCGCTCAGCGCCTACGACGCGCAGTACGTCGCTCTCGCCGAGCAGCTCGACGTGCCGCTCATCACCTGCGACGCGAAGCTCGCGGGATCTCACGGCCACAAGGTCGACATCGAGGTCTACCCGGTCTCCTGAACGGACGCCCGCGGCCCGCCGGGGGTCCGGCGGGCCGCGGGCGTCACGAGCGGAGGTCTACCAGCCGCGCTCGGCCAGGCGGTGGGGCTCGGGGATCTCGTCCACGTTGATGCCGACCATCGCCTCGCCCAGGCCGCGCGAGACCTTGGCGATGACGTCCGGGTCGTCGTAGAACGTGGTCGCCTTCACGATCGCCTCGGCGCGCTGCGCCGGGTTGCCGGACTTGAAGATGCCCGACCCGACGAACACGCCCTCGGCGCCGAGCTGCATCATCATCGCCGCGTCGGCGGGGGTCGCGATGCCGCCCGCGGTGAACAGGACGACCGGCAGCTTGCCGGCCTCGGCGACCTCGCGGACCAGCTCGTACGGGGCCTGGAGCTCCTTCGCCGCGACGTACAGCTCGTCGGTGGGGAGGTTCTGCAGCCGCAGGATCTCGGCGCGGATCTTGCGCATGTGGGTAGTGGCGTTGGAGACGTCGCCGGTGCCGGCCTCACCCTTGGAGCGGATCATCGCCGCGCCCTCGGTGATGCGGCGCAGCGCCTCGCCCAGGTTGGTCGCACCGCACACGAACGGCACGGTGAACTGCCACTTGTCGATGTGGTTCGCGTAGTCCGCCGGGGTCAGCACCTCGGACTCGTCGATGTAGTCCACGCCGAGCGACTGGAGGACCTGCGCCTCGACGAAGTGGCCGATCCGCGCCTTGGCCATCACCGGGATCGACACCGCGTTGATGATGCCGTCGATCATGTCCGGGTCGCTCATCCGGGACACGCCGCCCTGCGCGCGGATGTCGGCGGGGACGCGCTCCAGCGCCATGACGGCGACGGCGCCCGCGTCCTCGGCGATCTTGGCCTGCTCGGCGTTGACCACGTCCATGATCACGCCGCCCTTGAGCATCTCCGCCATGCCCCGCTTGACGCGGGAAGTGCCGGTGACCTGGGTGCCGGCGTCGGGTGAAGTGGTCACGACCAACCTTTCTCGAAGTGGAGGACCAACACCACCCATGGTAAGGCCGACGTGGACCGCCGAGGCATGCCACTCACGCCCGTTCTCGGCAGGCCACTTCCACTCCCGCCGCAGGTAGTGGCCTACGCCACCCCTTGCCACAACCACCGGCCCGACGGACCGCCGCGGCCCTGGTGGCGCACACCACCCCCGTTCCTCCTGCCGGGTTGGGTGTGGCCGGTTGGGGTTGTCCCGCAGGTCGCACGGGTGTGAGATCGGACACTAAACACTTGTGGAGGGTGGTCCCAATGGGCAGCAAACACTCCGACAACGGCCACTCGGCAGGCGCGGTCGCTGTGGACGACCCGGCCAAGGTCCGCAACGTCGTGCTGGTCGGCCCGTCCGGCTCCGGCAAGACGACGCTCGCCGAGGCCCTGCTCGCCAGCACCGGTGTGCTGACCCGGGCCGGTTCGGTCACCGAGGGCAACACGGTGTGCGACCACGATCCGGCGGCTGTCCGCCAGCAGCGGTCCGTCGGCCTCGCCGTCGCCCCGATCCGGCACGGCGACATCAAGATCAACCTCATCGACACGCCCGGTTACGCGGACTTCGTCGGCGAGCTCCGGGCCGGCCTGCGCGCGGCCGACGCGGCGTTGTTCGTGGTCAGCGCGGCGGAAGGCGTGGACCCGGCCACGGTGGCGCTGTGGGAGGAGTGCGCGGCGGTCGGCATGCCGCGCGCGGTCGTGATCGCCCGCACGGACCACCAGCGCGCCGACGTGCCCACCGAGATCGCCGCCTGCCAGGCCGCGTTCGGCGCGGGTGTGGTGCCGCTGTACCTGCCCGGCGACGACGGCGGCCTGGTCGGCCTGCTCACCACCGACGACCCCCGGTACGAGGAGCAGCGCAACGCGCTCATCGAGGGGATCATCGCGGAGAGCGAGGACGAGACGCTGATGGACCGCTACCTCGGCGGCGAGGACATCGACCAGGCGACGCTCATCGCGGACCTGGAGACGGCGGTCGCGCGCGGCTCGTTCCACCCGGTGATGCCGGTGTGCGCGCTGACCGGCCTCGGCCTGCCGGAACTGCTCGACGGCATCGCCCGCGCGTTCCCCTCCCCGCTGGAACACCCCCTGCCCGAGGTGACCGGCGTGGACGGCATCCCGCAGCCCCGCCTGGAGGCCGACCCGAACGGCCCGCTGGTCGCCGAGGTCGTGCGCACCGCCGTCGACTCGTACGTGGGCCGCGTGTCGCTGGTCCGCGTGTTCTCCGGGACGCTGCGCCCCGAACGGCCGGTGCACGTGTCGGGTCACGGCATGGCCGACCGCGGCCACGAGGACCACGACGTCGACGAACGGGTCGCGCACGTCTACTCGCCGCTCGGCGCGAACCTGCGCGAGGTGCCGTACTGCGTGGCCGGCGACCTGTGCGCGTTGACCAAGCTCGGGTCCGCCGAGACCGGCGACACGGTGTCCGCGCCCGACAAGCCGCTGCTGGTGGCGCCGTGGGAGATGCCGGAACCGCTGCTGCCGGTCGCCGTCGTCCCGCGCAGCCGCAGCGACGAGGACAACCTGGCCCGCAACCTCGGCAAGCTGGTGGCGGGCGACCCGACGTTGCGGCTGGAGCGCAACGCGGAGACCCACCAGCTGGTGCTGTGGTGCATGGGCGAGGCGCACGCGGACGTCGTGCTGGCCCGGTTGCGGGCCGGTGGCGCGGAGGTCGACACCGAGCCGGTGCGGGTGGCGTTGCGCGAGACGTTCGTCGGCCCGGCCAAGGGCCACGGGCGGCACGTGAAGCAGTCCGGCGGGCACGGCCAGTACGCGGTGTGCGACATCGTGGTCGAGCCGCTGCCGCGCGGGTCGGGCTTCGAGTTCGTGGACCGGATCGTCGGCGGCGCGATCCCCAACCAGTTCATCCCGAGCGTCGAGAAGGGCGTGCGCGCCCAACTGGCACGCGGCCTGCAGGGCGGTCACCCGGTGGTGGACGTCCGCGTCACGCTCGTCGACGGCAAGGCGCACTCGGTGGACTCGTCGGACGCCGCGTTCCAGACCGCCGGTTCGCTGGCGCTGAAGGACGCCGCCGCGAACGGCCGCACCGCGTTGCTGGAACCGGTGGACGAGGTGACCGTGCGGCTGCCGGACGACCACCTCGGCACCGTGCTGGGCGACCTGTCCGGCCGCCGCGGCCGGGTGCTCGGCACCGAGGCGGACAGCCCCGGCTACACGGTGATCCGCGCCGAGGTGCCCGCCACGGAACTGCTCCGGTACGCGGTGGAGCTGCGGTCGCTGACGTCCGGCACCGGCACGTACACCCGCCGGTTCAGCCGATACGACCTGCTCCCCCAGTCGCTGGCGGCCCAGGCCAGGTAGCGGTGACGGGGCGAACCGGGCCGGGGCGACCCCACCGGCCCGGTCCCCGTCGAGGCGATCACGACCGCGGCCGCTCGGGGGTCGCCCGACCGGCCGGGGCCGCGCGCCCGGCTCAGGTGTTCTGCGGGAACCCGAGGTTGACCCCGCCGTGCGACGGGTCCAGCCACCGACTCGTGACGACCTTGGTGCGGGTGAAGAAGTGGATGCCCTCCGGCCCGTACGCGTGCGAGTCGCCGAACAGGGAGTCCTTCCACCCGCCGAACGAGTAGTAGGCCACGGGCACCGGGATCGGCACGTTCACGCCCACCATGCCGACCTCGACCTCGTTCTGGAACCGCCGCGCCGCGCCGCCGTCGTTGGTGAAGATCGCCGTGCCGTTGCCGTACGGGTTGCCGTTGACCACGTCGAGCGCGTCGTCGTACGTCGCCACGCGCAGCACCGACAGCACCGGGCCGAAGATCTCGTCGCGGTAGAGCGCCATGTCCGTGCCGACGTGGTCGAACAGCGTCGGGCCGAGCCAGAACCCGTCCGCCTCGCCGTCGATCGCGTGCGACCGGCCGTCCACGACCAGCGACGCGCCCTCCGCCGTGCCGTTCTCCACGTAGGTCCGGACGCGGTCGCGGTGCGCGCCCGTCACCAGCGGTCCCATCTCGCAGCCCGGACGGCGGCCGTCGCCGACGTGCAGGTCGTTGATGCGGTCGGTGATCTTGGCGACGAGCTCGTCGCCGACGGGGTCCACCGCGACCACGACCGAGATGGCCATGCACCGCTCCCCCGCCGAGCCGAACCCCGCCGACACCGCCGCGTCCGCCGCCAGGTCGAGGTCCGCGTCCGGCAGCACGACCATGTGGTTCTTCGCGCCGCCCAGGGCCTGCACGCGCTTGCCGTGCCGGGTGCCGGTCTCGTAGACGTACCGCGCGATCGGCGTCGACCCCACGAACGACACCGCCTTCACGTCCGGGTGCTCCAAGATGCGGTCCACCGCGACCTTGTCGCCGTGCACGACGTTCAGCACGCCGTCCGGCAACCCCGCCTCGGCGAACAGCTCCGCGATGAAGTTCGCCGCCGACGGGTCCTTCTCCGACGGCTTCAGCACCACCGCGTTGCCGCACGCGATCGCGTTCGGCACGAACCACAGCGGCACCATCGCGGGGAAGTTGAACGGCGAGATCACGCCGACCACGCCGAGCGGCTGCTGCATCGAGTACACGTCCACCCTGGTGGACGCGTTCTCGCTGAACCCGCCCTTGAGCAGGTGCGGGATGCCGCACGCGAACTCCACTGCCTCCAGCCCTCGCTGCACCTCGCCCGCCGCGTCGGACAGCACCTTGCCGTGCTCGGCGGTGACGATCGCGGTCAGCTCGCCCTTGCGGGCGTTCAGCAGCTCGCGGAACGCGAACATCACCGTGGACCGCTGGGCCAGCGACGCGTTCCGCCACGACGTGAACGCCTCGCGCGCGCTCCCCACCGCCTCGTCCACTGTGGACTCGTCGGCGAAGTCGACCCGCGCCGCCACCTGCCCGGTCGCCGGGTCGTACACGTCGCCGGAGCGCGCGCTGTCGCCCGTCCACGGCTTGCCGCCGATCCAGTGCCCGATCCGCTTGGGGGTGATCCGCACATCGCTCACAGGACGTCCTCCAGGATTCCCAACGCCTCTTCGACCTCGTCCTCGGTCACCGTCATCGGCGGCGCGAGGCGGATCACGTTCCCGTACAGGCCGCCCTTGCCCACGAGCAGACCTCGTTCCCGCGCGCCCTCCAGCACCGCGACCGCCTTCGCCGGGTCCGGCGCGCCGTCCGCGCCGACCAGCTCGACGCCGACCATGAGGCCCTTGCCGCGCACGTCGCCCACCGCCGGCCGGTCCGCCGCGACGGACCGCAGCCCGCCGATCAGCCGGTCGCCGAGCTTGGCGGCGTTGGCCTGGAGGTCGTGGTCGAGCAGGTAGTCCAACGTGGCCAGGGCGCCGGTGGTGGCGATCGGGTTCCCGCCGAACGTCGACAGCGAGTGGGCCGTGAGGCAGTCCATCAGGTCGCCGCGCGCCACCACGCCGCCGATCGCCAGCCCGTTGCCCAGGCCCTTCGCGAACGTCATCGCGTCCGGCGTCACGCCGTGCGCCTGGATGCCCCAGAAGTGCTCTCCGGTGCGGCCCCAGCCGGTCTGCACCTCGTCGGAGACGAAGAGGATGCCGTACTCGTCCAGCACCTCCTTGAACGCGGCGAACAGCCCGTCGGGCGGCGAGGAGAACCCGCCGACGCCCTGGATCGGCTCGGCGATCATGCACGCCACGTCACCGGCCGTGGTCGTCTCGATGACCTCGCGCAGGTCCGCCACGCACGCCTTGACGTAGTCGGCGTCGGACAGGTCCCGGAACGGGCTGCGGAACCGGTAGCCGCCGTGCACCCAGCTCACCTTGACCGGGCTCAGCGAGGACGCCGACCAGCCGCGGTTGCCGGTGATCGCCACCGTGGCGAAGGCGCGGCCGTGGTAGGAGTTGCGCAGCGCGAGGACCTGGTCGCTGCGCCGGAACTGGGTGGCCAGCATGAGCGCCGTCTCGTTGGCCTCGGTGCCGGAGTTGGTGAAGAACACCTTGGCGTCCGGGATGCCGGACAGCTCGGCGATCTTCTCCGCCAGCTCGACCTGCGAGCGGATCAGGTACAGCGTGGAGCTGTGCAGCACGCCGGTGTCGAGCTGGGCGCGGATCGCGTCGGAGATCTCGGCGACGTCGTAGCCGATCGCGTTGGTCAGGATGCCGGCGAAGAAGTCGAGGTAGGTACGGCCCTCGCGGTCCGTCACCCGGCGCCCGCTCGCGCTCGCCAGCTCGATCGGCCGCTCGTAGTAGAGGGCCATCCAGTCGGGCATCACCGCGCGGTGCCTGGCCAGCAACTCCTCGTGTCCCATCGCGTCCTCCGGTCGTCGGTCCCGCACCACCCAGGAGTCTGGTCGGCGTCGCCCCGCCCCGCCATGCACAACCTGTACCGCTTTCCGGCTCCGCGCATTACGTTGTGTCCATGTACCCCACGGTCGCGGAAGCGCTCGCCCTGCCCGTGGTCCGGCGCGGGGAGCCCACGGTCGTCGCCGGCGCGGCCGGGATGGGCCGGCGGGTGCGCTGGGTCCACGTCGCCGAGGTGGCCGACATCGCGCACCTGCTGCGCGGCGGCGAACTGGTGCTGACCACCGGGATCGCGCTGCCCGACGACCCGGACGGGCTGCGGCGGTACGTCGCCGACCTGGCGTCCGTCGGGGCGTCCGGGCTGGTCGTCGAGCTGGTGCGGCGGTGGAGCGACCAGGTGCCCGGCGCGCTCGTGGCCGCCGCCGAGCAGCACGGCCTGCCGCTCGTCACACTCGCGCGGGAGACCCGGTTCGTGTCCGTGACCGAGGCCGTCGTGTCGCTGATCGTGGACGCCCAGCTCGCCGAGCTCCGGGCGGCCGAGCAGGTGCACGAGGCGTTCACCGCGCTCACCGTGGCCGGCGCCGAGCCCGCCGAGGTGCTGCGCGAGGTGGCCCGGACCGCCGGGCTGCCCGTGGTGCTGGAGACGCTGGGGCACGAGGTGCTCGCCTACGACGCGGCGGGACAGGACCCGACCGCGCTGCTCGCCGACTGGGGGCAGCGGTCACGGGCGGTCGCCGTGTCGGAGCGGACGGCCTACCACGCGCAGGCGGGCTGGCTGGTGACGGTGGTCGGGGCGCGGGGCGCGGACTGGGGCCGGCTCGTCATGGTCTCCCCCGACCCGCCGCCGCACCGGCACGTCGTGGTCGCCGAACGCGCGGCGTCCGCGCTCGCCGTGCACCGGCTCGTGGCGCGGGACCGCGAGTCGCTGGAGCGGCAGACCCACCGGACGGTGCTCACCCGTCTCCTCGGGCAGCCGCCGCACGAACTCCCGACGCGGGCCGCGGCGCTCGGCGTGCCGCTGGAACGGCGGCAGCTCGTCGGTGTCGCGATCCGCCCC
>NZ_JBHTLK010000173.1:0-15239 GCF_042678885.1 Saccharothrix hoggarensis | reverse complement strand
AGCACACCCGCAGCGCAGTCCCAGGGTTTCAGGTCAGGAGCCCACAGCGCGTCCGAGCGGCCGCCGGCGACGCGGGCCAGCGCCGCGGCGGTGCTGCCCCCGCGCCGGAGCCCGCCGACGCGTGCCACGAGGGCGTTCACCGTGCGGCCCGCTGAAGCGGTGCGTCCGTCGGGGGCCATCTCGACCAGGGCGCGGGCCAGGTCGCGCTTGCCCAGCAGGGGAACGGGGTCCTCGTTGGCCACGGTGCCGCCGCCCAACCGGGCCTCGGTCAGCACGCCCACCGCCGGCTCGGACACCACCCCGACCAGCAGCGTGCCACCGGGCGCGGCGGCGGCCACGCCGACCGCCCAGTCCGGCCGTTCGTAGAGGTAGTCGACGCCCCCGCCGATCGGGTCGACGATCCACCGCACGTCGGTGTACCCCGCGGTGCTCCCCTCCCGACCGAGGACACCGTCGTTGGGCCGCTGCCTGTTCAGGACCGCCCGGATGGACCGGTCGGCTTCGTGGCGCGCTTCGTCGATCAGGACGTGGAGCGCGGTGTCGTCCTCGCGGAACAGGCGGTGCGCGCGGTGGCGCCAAAAGGCGGCGGTGCGGCCTCCCGCCCGTGCGGCGGTGCGGGCGACGTTCAGTAGCTCGTCGAGGTCGAGAGCGCCGTGGCGTGAGGTCGGTGATGTGTCGGTCATGTGGGGTCCTGGAGTGGTCGGCCCGCCGGTCGAGCGACGGGGTGACCGGGCCGCCACAGGCGCGCCCAGCCACCGTGGTGGTGGGGCCGGCGCCTGCTCCACCGACCTACCGAGGAACCGATCGGACGACACGATCACCGCGGTCCGATCGACCCTGGAATACCCCACCCGCGACGGGCGAACCCTTGCCCGAGGGGGCGCCGGGCAAGTCCTATGGTGCGGTCGGTCGTGGGCGTGTGACATGCAGGCAGGCCGCGGTCATGAGCAGCAGGCAGCCCGCGAAGGCCAGCGGCAGGTGGACGGCTGCTCCGCCGACCACCAGCGCGATGCCGAGCAGCGCCGCCCACGCCCTGGTCGAGGTGCGGTGCGCGGGGCGCGGGATCGTCGGCCGACCGGAGAGCGCGCGGGCCAGGAGCGGGTCGGTGGTCTCGAGCCGGCGTTCGATCCTGCGGAGTTGGCGGCGTTCGTACCGGGTCACCGGTCCTCCTTCCCGCGACATCAGTCGTCGTGCTTGGTGTCGCGGTCGGTCGGGGCGAGGTACTTCTCCGTGATTGGGTCGACGCCGGTGTCGTCCTGGTCCCGGTTGAGCACGGAGTAGTGGGATTCGGCGCGCATCCGTTCGACCATGTGCGGGTAGTGCAGCTCGAACGCGGGTCGTTCGGAGCGGATGCGGGGCAGTTCGGTGAAGTTGTGCCGCGGTGGCGGGCAGCTGGTGGCCCATTCCAGCGAGTTGCCGAAGCCCCACGGGTCGTCGCGGCCGGCGGGTTCGCCGTAGCGGTAGCTGCGGAAGACGTTCCAGATGAACGGCAGGGTCGAGGCGCCCAGGACGAACGAGCCGATGGTGGAGATGGTGTTGAGACCGGTGAACTGGTCGCTCTGGAGGTAGTCGGCGTAGCGGCGCGGCATGCCCTGGTTGCCCAGCCAGTGGTGCACCAGGAAGGTCAGGTGGAAGCCGATGAACGTGGTCCAAAAGTGGATCTTCCCCAGCTTCTCGTCCAGCATGCGGCCGGTCATCTTGGGGAACCAGAAGTAGATGCCCGCGTAGGTGGCGAACACGATCGTGCCGAACAACACGTAGTGGAAGTGGGCCACGACGAAGTAGGTGTCGGTGACGTGGAAGTCGATCGGCGGCGAGGCGAGCAGGATGCCGGACAGGCCGCCGAACAGGAACGTCACCAGGAACCCGACGCTGAACAGCATCGGTGACTCGAACGTCAGCTGCCCCTTCCACATGGTGCCGATCCAGTTGAAGAACTTGATGCCGGTCGGGATGGCGATGATGAACGTGGACGCGGCGAAGAACAGCAGCAGCACCGCGCCGGTGGCGTACATGTGGTGCGCCCACACGATCACCGAGTACAGCGCGATCGCGATCGTGGCGTACACCAGGCCCTTGTAGCCGAAGATCGGCTTGCGGGAAAACACCGGGAAGATCTCCGAGACGATGCCGAAGAACGGCAGTGCGATGATGTAGACCTCGGGGTGGCCGAAGAACCAGAACAGGTGCTGCCACAGGATGACCCCGCCGTTGGCCGGGTCGAACACGTGCGCGCCCAGGTGCCGGTCGGCCAGCAGGCCGAGCAGGGCGGCGGTCAGGATCGGGAACGCCACCAGCACCAAGATCGAGGTGATGAGGATGTTCCAGGTGAAGATCGGCATCCGGAACATGGTCATGCCCGGCGCGCGCAGGCAGATCACCGTGGTGATCATGTTGACCGCGCCGAGGATCGTGCCGAGGCCGCCCACGACCAGGCCGGAGATCCACAGGTCGGCGCCCACGCCGGGGCTGTGGATCGCGCTGGACAGCGGTGTGTAGGCGGTCCAGCCGAAGTCCGGCGCGCCGGCGGGCGTGAGGAACGAGCTGACCGCGATCAGGCCGCCGAACAGGTACAGCCAGTACGACAACGCGTTGAGCCGCGGGAACGCCACGTCCGGCGAGCCGATCTGCAACGGCAGGATGAAGTTGGCGAACCCGAACACGATCGGGGTCGCGTACAGCAGCAGCATCACCGTGCCGTGCATGGTGAACAGCTGGTTGTACTGCTCGTTGGACAGGAACTGCATCCCCGGACGCGCCAACTCGCCGCGCATCAGCAACGCCATTAGCCCGCCGGCCAGGAAGAACGCGAACGACGTGGTCAGGTACATCAGCCCGATCATCTTGTGATCGGTGGTGCGGAACAGACGCAGCAGCGCCGATCCTTTGAGACGGGGCCGGGCGGCCTCTCGGGGGACGATCGGGGTCGGTTTGAGCGTCGTCATGACCATCCTCGACTCACAGGGGCGGTGCACGGGCCTACCGGCGCCACCGACCGCTTCCACACTCCGCACTGGAAATCGGACCGCCGGCGACGCGCCCGACTACCCCGTTCCGGCCCGCTCACACGTCGTTGTCCGCGATCCACCTGCCCGCACCGAACCGACGCGCCCACGACGAGTTCCACTCCCGACGAGCGGGCCACCGCCGGGTCGAGTTCAGCACCGCCGCGGCTCCCGGTGGTGTCGACCGACGTGGTCCCCCGCGAACCCGCTGCCGGAGTGCACCCGACTCGGTGGACCGGGCGCACCCGGCACGTCGCCCGGGCTTCCTCGGTCACCGGCACGACAACCGCCCCGGCGGTCGACGTCGCCCGGCACCTCATGCGGCCCGGGACAGCGCGGTCAGCGGCGCGGTGGCGTACGGCACCAACCGGCGGGTCAGGTCGGCCTGCGCCTGGCCGGTCGACCCGTACCCGGCATCGGGATGCCCTGCGCCGTGCAGCAGCACATCGACCCAGCGGGCCACCGCCCGCGGCCCGGGAAGGACGTCCGAGCCGAACCACGCCTGCACGATCAGGTCCTCGCCGCTGTGCGTCTCCACCGCCACCGCCCAGCCGGTGTGCTGGTCCCACAACAGGGCTGCCCCGCGGTCCGGGAAGGCCGGAAGCCTGCGGTCCAGTTCCAGGAACACGGTCGCGGACCCTTCGGCCTGCACGTACGAGCGATCAGAGGTGAGCCCCAACTCGTGGGTGACCGACCGCGCGTAGCCGCGCAGCGCCCTGACCAGGAAATCGCTGAACTGCGATGTCATCGTGCGTCGCCGCCTTCGCTCAACCATCGAGTGAACGCGCCGGCTTCTTGACGCACTGGTTCAGTACCCCGCACAGGGCGACGAAACCACCCATCCGGGTGACGCACCGGGTGGGTGACGTCGGAACGTCGCCGCCCGACCTTCGGCGCCGCTCGGCAGTGAGGGGGTGCCCGTTCGTGCTCGCACCGACGGGTGCGGCGCCACACGGCCCACGACCCGCGTCATCACCGTGACCGCGCCAATCCGCGCATCGACCTGACCGTCGGGCGGTGTTCGCGGTGCCCAGGGCGGGGACGGTCCGGTCGGCCCGCCGACGCGGCCGGAGCAGTCGAAGCACATCGGTCGCGATCGGTGCGACCACCCGTCGCCTGCTGGTCAGGTGCCGGTCGGATACCCGCGCCAAGCCCCGGTCGACCGGTCCGTGGCGCGAATCCACCGCCGGTACAACGCCTGATCGGCTCGTCCTCGGTGCAGTGCCGCCGGTCCCCGTGGGCTCGCACGTCCGGGTTGGGGTGCCAGGCGGCGTCGTACCCCGCTGGGCGTCGACCCGCCGGGCTGTCGTCGGCCGGGCAGCCGTCCTGGCCGGTCGGTGTCGTGCGCTCGACATCGGGCCGGCGCGGCCACCGGATCGACCACGGGTGCGCGGGGTGACGGAGGGCACTCCGGACAGGGAACACCGGGGGTGCGCGGTGCCGTTGTACGGAGTGGTCGGTGCGGTCCGTGTCCCCCGGGCCTCACCAACAACGCCTTCGCGGAACACCGTTCGGCTGGAGCCGCGTCGAGCCACTCGCCGAGAGGCGACCGCCGTACCGACCCCTATCCCCTCGACCCGCCCCCGGCCGCTTGCCTCCCCCCCAGCGCGGCCCGGGGCTGCCCGCCTCCGGCCGCACCTCCCCCCAGGGCGACCGGAGGCCGCTTCTTCTCCGGCTGTGCCGGCACGCACCCGCCCGGCACCCCGGCGCCGGAATCGGGGTGCTGCGCGGTGGACCCGCAGACCTGCCGAGCTCGGTCATCAGCAGCACGACCGACCGCGGGTCGACCGGCCGGCCCCGGCCGTCCACCGCGCCCTGTGGCTGGTACCGCGTCGGCCCGTCCGGTCCTGGTGCGCGGTGGTGCCGGAGCGGTCAGCGGCGCTCGCGCGGCGCGGCGAGTCGTGGCCACAGGTGCGCCAGGGTGGCGGCTCCGGCGAGCAGCACGTCGACCGACACCCGTTCGTCGCTGTCGTGCCACCGGTCCTCGGGCAGACCGGTGCCGAAGAACACCACCGGCACGTCCAAGGCGCGGGGCCAGCAGTTCGGCGGGCCCGCCGCCGGCGTTGCCCATCCGGCCCGGCGGTGTGTCGAACCCCTCGTGCACGGCGGCCGCGAGCGCGTCGAGCGCGGGGTGGTCCTCCGGGGTGCGGTACGGCTCCCTGACCGGCTTCCTCCGCGACGGTCAGCTCGTAGTCGACGTCGTCACCGATGTTGTCCGCGACCCAGCGCCGCAACTGCCCCGGCCACGGCGGCGACCGTCTGGTCCGGCACGGTGCGGATGCTCAGGTCGGCGGCCGCGACCGCCGGGATCGCGCCCGTCGGTGGTCCGACCGGGTCGCCCGCGACCACGGTCAGCACCTCGACCGCCGGCCGGGCCCACAGCCGTTCCAGCACCGTGTACCCCACCTCGCCGCCGATGCTGCGGGTCTCCGACCTGGCCAGCCAGTCGTCGTCGCTGAACGGCAACGCGTCCAGGTCGGCCCTGGTGCGCTCGGAGGCCTCGACCACGTCGTCGTAGAACTCGGGCAGGGTGACGCGGTCCTTCTCGTCGTGCAGCCGCGCCAGCAGCCCGGACAGGTCCAGCACGGGGTTGGGGGCCGGTCCCGACACCGCGCCGCTGTGCACGTTCGCGCAGCGGGCCGCGCACCTCCAGGTGCGCGGTGAGCATGCCCCGCACGCCGGTGCAGATGGCGGGGTGGTCGGCCCGCCACAGCGGGGTGTCGGAGAACACCACCAGGTCGGCGTCGAGCCGGTCGCGGTGCTCCTCGATCACCTGGGCGAAGTGCGGCGACCCGGCCTCCTCCTCCCCCTCGACCAGGAACTTGAGGTTCACCGCCGGGGCGGTGCGACCGGTGGCGGCCAGGTGCGCCCGGACACCCCACAGGTGGGCCACCACCTGCCCCTTGGCGTCGGAGGTCCCCCGCCCGTACAGGCGGCCGTCGCGCAGGGTCGGCTCGAACGGCGGTGTCTCCTCCCACTGCCCGTCCTTGGCGGCGCGCACGTCGTGGTGGCTGTAGACCAGCACCGTCGGCGCGCCGGGCGCCTCGCACCACTCCGCGTAGACCGCGGGCCACCTCGTCGCCCCCCAACTCCTGCACCACTGGGAAACCGACATCGCGCAGCGCCCCGGCCAGCCACTTCGCTGACCGGGTCAGGTCGACGTCGTGCTCGGACTCCCCCGCGACCGAGCGCAGGCGCACCCACCCGATCAGCTCCTCCACTACCCGGTCGCCGTGGTCGGCCAGGTAGCCGCGCAGACCAAACGGACCTCGGCCCAGACGGTCTTCCGGTCGGCGTCACGTCCATGTCCCCAGTTGACCGACAGCCGGTTGACCACCAGCAAGCCGCGACCGTGTTCGGGCGCGGCCAACCTCCCGAGAACCGGTAGCCGGCTCGGGCTGCCGTCGCCCACCTCGATCCGCACGAGATCGCGGTCGGGCAACCGGCACATCCGCAACCGCCGCGGTGCCCGGGCATGCCGATAGGTGTTGTCGACCAATTGCGCGGCGACGACCTGGACGTCCACGAGCCGATCGTCACCGGCCTCGGCCGCCATGCCGGCGGCCAGTCCCATCAGGGCCGCCGTGGGTGGGCGACTGTCGGGAAGGTCGAGCTCGACGCTCTCGCGCGGAAGATCGACAGTGTTCACTGCACGCCCTCGATGCCTGTGACCTCACAAGGCACAGATACGGCGCCGTATACCCGGCGGGGTTGCTCCGTTCCGGCTGACGGTCGTCGCCGCGTGGTCGTCACCTCCGCGACACGGGTGGCCGGGGTTGGTGTGACGGTCGGGGTCCTTGGGTCGCCAACGTGCCGCCCGCGTCGACTGTGCGTGTCCACCCTTGGACGCGCGGTGTCGGAACGCCTCCCTGGGTTGGACGCGGTCCGCCGGCGGACCGCGTCCGGGAGCACTCTCTCGCCTGGAAGGCATCCCATGACCTCGTTGTCCGATCCCGCCACGCGCGTTCCCGGTTCCAGACCGGGCAGTGACTTCGCGCGTCCGACCCGTGAGGTCGAGGAGGCGGGCCGACCTGCAACGCGGCCTCCGGCCACGGGCGGCCGACCTCGGGCCGCCACACGGCCTGCGGACTGGAGATCGGCGGCACGACCGCTTCGGCCGGCGGGAGCGCGAAGAACAGGAACGCCTTGCTGGGCGGGCTCAACCACCAGGTCAAGCACCACCTGATCCCGCACGTGCCCCGCCCCCGACCCGCACCGCGCCCAGCCCATTGCCGAGGACTTCTGCGCACGGCGCGGCATCCCCTTGCAGCAAGGCGACCATGCGCGACTCCTACGCCGAGGTCGTGCGCCACCTCCATGACGCCGGCGCACCCTGCGGCAGACCGCATCTCCGGTCCCGCGGCAGTGACCGGGACCGACCCACACGATCGTCTTCTTGGGGACCGAGGGATCCTCACGCCCACTGGTAAGGGCGGCTGGGCAGGCGGTCTGCCGCGCCGCAGACGGCGAACCGGTCGCGGACGGGTGGTGCGGACACCTGGTTCGGCCGGCAGCCGGCTATCGAGCGATGGTGTCGTCGATCAAGGCCTGGGCGACGTGGTGGAGCTTGGTGTTGGTGTCCTGGGAGAGGCCGACCAGGATGGCGAAGGCTTCGTCGGCGGTGCAGTGGCGCTGGCCCATGAGGATGCCCTTGGCCTGTTCGATGACTTCCCGGCGGGGTACGGCCTGACGGAGCTGGTCGTTCTCGGTGAGCAGGGCGCGGTGCGTCCGGCGCAGTCGTGCCAGCGCCGTGGTGAGGCTGCGCAGCTGCCGCGGGTGTTGCCACTGCCCGTCGAGGGCGTCGATCTCCGGTGCCGCGCAGAGGTCGGTGATGTCCTCGACGTGGTGGATGATGCCGATCACCCGCCGGTCCTGGCCGAGGATCGGCATGTTCAGCGGGCTCCACACCTTCCTCACGAAACGCGTGCGGTCGGCCGGGTCGGGCACGTCGTAGCGCTGGATGCCCATGTAGTGCCGCTGCTTGCTGTGGAGCACCTGCTGGAGGGACGTGCTCAGGTTGGCCCGGCCGTCGGCTTCGGGGTTGGCCGGGTCGTCGGGGAAGACGTCGAACAGGTAGGCGCCCCGCAAGTCCTCCTCCGTGGTGAGGGTGGCCTGCTGGTAGGCGGGGTTGGCGGCGCGGATGCGCAGCTCCGGGTCCAGGATCAGGTACGGCGCGGCCGTGGCGCGGAAGACCGGGTCGACGCGAAGCGTGTCCAGTGCGCGTTGATTGGCCAAACCCGTTCCCTTCACGACCGCCGGACCTGCACGTGCCGGGCACGAATACCGGCCGGTAAGACGGGACCGCGACGGCACGTGGCAGGCCGGGTTCCGCCTGCATCCTCCCACGGTGCCACACCCGGCGTCCTCTTCCACCAGCGACGACATCGTCACACGACCGCGCTCACGGACGGCAGGGGGACGCTGCCACCGGTCGGGTGGGTGCTCGTGCCGCCGGTCGGGGTACTGGTTCGGCAGCGCAGGGCGTTGAGCGCGACGGGCTGGTCGGGGCTGCTCCTGTCAGGGCCGCCTCAGGCCGGCTACCGGCGGGTCCGAGCTCGGACTTCTCGTCGCGGCGGTCGCCACTGTGGCGGTGTGGGGCGACGCCCCTGCGCCGACGGTGGCGCCGGTTGGTCGTGTGCCCGCCTGGGTCTACGGTGGGGCGCCGGGCTGACCGGTGCGCCTTGAAACCCCAGGGCGGAACCGTGAGGCGGTCCCCGAGTGAGCAGCGAGAACGATCCCGAGCCGCTGGTCCTGGGCTTGACGACCGAGCAGATGCCTCCCCTGGTGCAGGTCCGGCAGTGGACGGCCACCGCGCTGGCCGACCTGGACGAAGACCACCTGCAGACGGTGTTGCTGATCAGCACCGAGTTGTTGACCAACGCCTACGAGCACGGCAGCAGCCCCTACGGCGTCCGCCTGCGCCGCGGCCGAGTGCCGTGCCGGGTGCGGATCGAAGTCGACGACACCTCGCCGGAGCAGCCGGTGGTCGGACGCTCCCGGATCGCCGACACCCGCGGCCGGGGCCTGATCATGGTGGACAAGCTGTCCTGGAAATGGGGCGTCTCCCCTCTGCCCGGCGGCGGCAAGACCGTATGGGCAACCGTCTCCTGTGACCAGGAAGGCTGGACCCCCTGCGCGGGCAACGGCTGAACTCTTTGCGTTCGACCGTGTACCCGCAGCTCACGGCTGGGGAGAACCCTGCCGGCCCTGCCCCACTGCCTCTGCGACGCCGGCACGATCACCGGCTGGAAGTCGGTTGATCCCAGGAGCCCCGAGCGGGTGGGCACGGTTGGCGGGGTGACGCTCCTTCGGGTGCGATCGAGCGGTGAGGTCGCGTGAGAAGTCGGTCGACCCGTCAGCACAGATCGATCAACTGCGGGAAGCGCTGTCCACGCAGCCGGTGATCGAGCAGGCCAAGGGCATGCTCATGCTCGTGCGTGGCTGGACGGCGGCTGAGGCGTTCGACGCGTTGCGCGAGATCTCCCAGCACACCAACATCAAACTGCACGACGTGGCCGGCATCATCGTGGCGTCCGGTAGTCGGGAGCAGCCGCCCCTGCCCGACCGCGACACCGTTCAGGCGGTGTTGGCGGAGATCCGTCGCTCCGTACTGGGGGAGTCGATCGGATGACGCGCGACCCACACTGCCCGACCGATGGCTCCTTGATCGCTTCCCGCCTTGACCTCTGCGAAACCCGCGGTCGCATGGAGTCGCAGCGACCGGTCGGGCTCGAGTGAGCGGGCCGCCGGAGAACTCACACACCGGATCCTAGACCAACCACCGCCACCAGGCGCCCGGACACCACCCCGACCCACGCTTCACCGATCGACACAGCCAGCGAGCTCGCTCCTACCCCACGCAATCGCACACACCCAGCCGATCACCACGCACAGTCGTCGAACCGAAGCGATTCCCCTGCACGCACACCCACCCGACGACGGGCTTGCACCAACGACACCCAGCCCTGCTCCACCGAACGGCGGAACCAGGTCAAACCCGTTCTCGCGGATTTCGACACCATCCCGACCGCACACCACCTCGGCACCGTCACCGCTCAGCGACGCCACCACCGCAGCACCGGTCACAGCAGGCACCGACCCACCAGGCGCTCCGGCGAGCGCGACCTTTGACTGACTTACGAAGACCTACGGGGTCAGGAGCGTAATTCCGCCTAGGGTTACGAATCATCTATTTGACGTTCTTGTTGACCTCGCGGCTGATCGTCGACACCGCACGTTCCAGCAACGCGGCGATCGCATTGCAGAATCACCGGCACACAGCCGGCCGTGAGATCTCCTCCCGCTCGACCATGGTCAGGCTTCCGACGCGGTCCCTGCGGGGCTCGGGAGCGATCCCTCCGTGATGTTTGAGGACGGTGAACACCGAGCCGGGTGGCTTGCCGATCTGGCGGGAGATGATGCTGATCGACTCCCCGGCCCTCCCGCTCAATCCAGGCACGCATGAGCTCTGCGGCCGGCCAGTGGCCGCGGCATGCCGCCTCGTCCAGCACCGCAATGCCACCGCGCTCCCGCAACGGATCGGCGCCCCGCGCAGGCAGGAAGGCTGGGACGTCGACGTGCACCGGATCATCGTCCGATGTCACAGCCGTGTGGTCCAGGCGGTCGGCGCCGCGTACGGCTCGCCGAGCCGGTGCCAGTGGAGCCTCTGCCGCGGCCTAGGCGCCTGCTCCTGCACGGGAGGAGCGGTCGCGGCGAGCAGGGCCACCGTCACGGCCGCCAGCTCCTCTTCGGTGGGCTCGCCCTTGAGCACCTTCAGGAACGGGGTCATACCGGCTGGTTCCCGTGCTTGCGAGAAGGCAGGGATGCGTGCTTGGCGCGCAGCGCCTCCAGTCCGTCGATGAGCACGGCACGGGTGTCGGCCGGGTCGATGACGTCATCCACCAGGCCGCGCTCGGCCGCGTAGTAGGGGTGCATCAGCTGCTGCTGGTACTCCTTGATGCGCTGCGCTCGGGCCACCTTCGGATCGGGGGCCGCAGCGATCTCGCGGCGGAACACCACGTTCGCCGCGCCCTCCGCGCCCATCACCGCCACCTCGTTGATCGGCCAGGCGTAGGACAGGTCGCAGCCGATCGACCGGGAGTCCATGACGATGTACGCGCCGCCGTACGCCTTGCGGACGATCACTTGAATGCGGGGTACGGTCGCGTTGCAATACGCGTACAGCAGCTTCGCGCCGTGCCGGATGATGCCGCCGTGCTCTTGATCGCTGCCGGGCAGGAAACCCGGCACGTCCACCAGCGTCACCAGAGGGATCGAGAACGCGTCGCAGTTCTGCACGAACCGGGCCGCCTTCTCGGAGGCGTGGATGTCCAGCACACCCGCCAGCGAGGCGGGCTGGTTGGCCACGATGCCGACCACGTGCCCATCCAGCCGGGCGAACCCGCAGACGATGTTGGTGGCCCAGCCGGCGTGGACCTCGAACAAGTCGCCGTCGTCGACGACCTCCTCGATGACCGCCCGCATGTCGTAGGCGCGGGTGGAGTCCGCGGGCACCAAGTCCAGCAGTCGGTTGTTGGCGCGGTCCCGCGGGTCGGACGACGCCACCGCCGGGGCAGGCTCCCGGTTGTTCGACGGAAGCAGCGAGATGAGGTGGCGGACGTCCTCGAGGCACTCCTGCTCGGTGTCGTAGACGAACTGCGCCGCGCCGGAGACGGTGCCGTGCACCTCCGCACCGCCCAGTTGGTCATGGCTGATCCGCTCGCCGGTGACCGCCTGCACGACGTCGGGTCCGGTGATGTACATCTGCGAGATGTCGCGCACCATGAACACGAAGTCCGTCAGCGCCGGGGAGTACGTCGCGCCGCCCGCGCACGGCCCGAGCATCACGCTGATCTGCGGGATCACCCCGGAGGCGCGGACGTTGCGGCGGAAGATGCCACCGTACCCGGCCAACGCCGTGACGCCTTCCTGGATGCGGGCGCCCGCGCCGTCCGACAGCGCGACGATCGGCGCGCCCGCCGCCTCGGCGAGGTCCATCACCTTGTGGATCTTCTCGGCGTGCGCCTCGCCCAGCGACCCGCCGAAGATGCGGAAGTCGTGGGCGTAGACGTACACGGTGCGCCCGTGCACCTTGCCCCACCCGGTGACCACGCCGTCCGTGTGCGGCTTGCGCTCCTCCAGCCCGAAGCCGGTCGCCCGGTGCCTGCGCAACTGCTCGACCTCCCGGAACGTACCCGGGTCGAACAGCAGGTTCAGCCGCTCGTGCACGGTCAGCTTGCCGCGTGACCGCTGCGCGTCGGTCGCCTTGGGCGACGGCCCGAGCCTGGCCGACTCCTTCATCGCTCGCAGTTCGGTCACCCGTGACCGCAGATCGGTGCGGTCGGTGGAAGTGGAAGCGTCGTTGGTGATCGTCATGCTCCCTCGATCTGTGCAGGTGGTGGGAAGTGGCCGGCTTCGATGAAGAACTTCACGTAGGCGCGGAACAGCTCCTCGGTCACGGTCGGGCAGTCGATGCCGCTCCCGTCGAGCGCGACCGCGGTGTCGGTGACGTCGATGGGTGGGTAGAAGGACGCGCTGTCGGCGGTCATCATCCGGAAGGCGTCGAGCAGCGGGACGAGCGCGTTGTCGCGGTCGGCGGCGACGGCGGCGAACCACTGGTCGGGGTCGCGGTCCGCGATGGTGTAGCCGAGGGACCGCAGACGGCGCACCAGGTCCGGCAGTTCCACCCGGTGCTCGTTGTAGAGGTGGAACGTGCGACCCGACGCCCGGCGGGACAGCTCGACGATCGCCGAGCTGACGTAGTCCACCGGCACGAGGTGGAAGTAGCCACCGACGCCCGCGGGGGCCGAGCCCGCCTGGATGATGCCCTTGAGGCTGAGCCACACGAAGTCGCGCGTTTGGCACGCGCCGTTCGCCTGGTCGCCGGAGATGACGTCGACCCGGTACACCGATACCGGGATGCCGCGGTCCCGGGCCAACCCGACGACCTGCTCGGACACCCACTTGGTGCGCAGGTAGCCGCTGGGCAGGGCCTCGGCGGGCCCGGTCGGGGCGCTGGTCCGCAGCGCCGCGCCGTGCGGGTTCGCGCCGGCGAAGACGCCGACGGTGGAGACGTGGTGCACCGGTACGGTGCGGTGCCGGGCGGCCAGCCGCAGCACCTCCCGGGTCCCGCCGACGTTGGCCTCCTTGAGGTCGCCGTACGGCCTCAGCCAGTGCACGGTCGCGCCTGCGTGGTAGACGACGTCGACCGTGCGTGCCAACTCGTCGAACAGCTCCTCCCCCAACCCGAGGCGCGGCTGCGCCAGGTCGCCGGTGCGCACGACGAGGCGGCTCGGGTCGACCTCGTCCCACACGCGGTAGTACTCCAGGTTCTCCCGCACGCGGCGCAGGCCGTCGATGTCGTCGGCGGCGCGGACCAGGCAGTGCACGGTCGCCTTCGTGGTGCGCAGCAGGTCCCGCAGCAGGAAGGCGCCGAGGAAGCCGGTGGCGCCGGTGAGGAAGACGTGCTGCGGGTCGTCGACGACGGTCACCACCGGCTCGACGGGGCGGATGTCGTCGTCCAGCACCACGTCCGCGGTGTAGTCCTCGCGGTCCGCCCGGTCGCGGGACGGGAGGAGCTGGGTGTGCAGGAACGCGGCGAGCGCGGCGGGTGAGGGGTGGTCGAACACCAGCGTGGGCGGCAGCGCGGTGGCGCACCGCGCGGCGAGCCGGTTGCGCAGCTCGACCGACACCAGCGAGTCGAAGCCCAGGTCGCCGAACGCCTGGTCGGGACCGATGCGCTCCGGTGAGGCGTGGCCGAGCACCGCGGCGGTCTCGGTGAGCACGACGTCGACCAGGAACAGCCGCTGCTCGTCCTCCGCCAAGCCGTGAAGCGTGTCGGCCAGCGCGGTGTCGGCGGTCTCGTCGTTGCGAGCGGTCGCGCGCGGCGGGGTGCGGACCAGCCCGGACAGCAGCGGCGACATGCCCTGCCCGCGGAGTGCGGCCAGGTCCAGCGGCGTTGCGACGACCGCCGGTGTGCCGGTCCCCAGCGCGCGGTCGAGCAGCGCGGGGCCGACGTCCTGTGCGATCGGCAGGAAGCCGCCGCGGGCGATGCGTCTGCGGTCGGTTTCGTCCAAGTGGCCGCTGATGCCGCCCTCCTGCTCCCACAGGCCCCACGCGACGGACGTCGCGGGCAGGCCGAGGGCGGCGCGGTGCTCGGCGAGCGCGTCGAGGAACGTGTTGGCGGCGGCGTAGTTGGACTGGCCGGGACCGCCGATCACGCCCGCGACCGAGGAGAACAGCACGAAGGCGGTCAGCTCGCGGTCGCGGGTCAGCTCGTGCAGGTGCCAGGCGGCGTCGACCTTGGGCCGCAGCACGGCCGAGAGCCGCTCCGGCGTCATCGAGGCCAGCAGCCCGTCATCGGCGACACCCGCGGTGTGCAGGACGGCCGTCACCGGGTGGGCGTCGAGCAGCGCTGCCAGCGCAGCCCGGTCGGCCACGTCGCACGCCGCCACGGTCACGTCCGCGCCGAGGCCGGTCAGGTCGTCGACCAGCGCGGTCGCGCCGGCGCTGTCCAGGCCGCGCCGACTGGTGAGCAGCAACCGTGACACGCCGTGCTCGGCGACCAGGTGCCGCGCGAACGTCGCGCCCAGCGACCCGGTGCCGCCGGTGATCAGGACAGTGCCGGCCGGGTCCCACACCGGGTCGGCTGCCGGTGCCGGCGTCCGATCCAGCCTCGGCACGAACAGGCGCCCGCCGCGCACGGCCAACTGCGGCTCGCCGGCGTTCACCACGCCGCCCAACGCCTCCAGCGACGCCTGGTCGTCGTCCGCGTCGACCAGCACGACCCGGCCCGGCGCCTCGGACTGGGCGGAGCGCACCAGACCACACACCGCCACCGCGCCGAGGTCGACGAGCGCCGGGGTGGGCGCGGTGGCGCCGCTGGTCAGCACGACCAGCGGCGTGCCGGTGAGCCGGTCGTCGGCCAGCCAGCGGCGCAGCACGTCGAGGGCGCGCGCCGCCACCTCGTGCGCGGAGGCGACGGTATCCGCACCGGGGGCGGACGCGAACGGGGCGAGGACGGCGTCCACGGGCTTGTCCGGGTCCGCTGCGGCGGCCGGGTCGGTGAACCGCTGCGGGTCGAGCACGTCCACGTCGAACGGGCCGGACTCCAGCACGCCCCAGCGCACCGCGCGCCCGGGCAGCGACACCGGCCGCCACACCACCCGGAACAGGGCGTCCTGGCCGCGCACGCGGGCCCGCGCCAGGACGTCGGCCGCGCGGGGCCGAGCCAGC